>VHCX01000013.1 GCA_016871615.1 Verrucomicrobiota bacterium | reverse complement strand
CGGATGACGGAGATCGAGCCCTGCTGGGCGCATCCCATGAAAAAAGGCGCGATGGTTGTCATCGCGCCTTCAAAGATGGACTCAGCAAGCGTCGCCCCCAAGGACGACGATCCACCAACCGACCCACCGCATCAGCGGCGGCTGCGGCGGAGGGCGGAGGCCCCGAGGAACGCGGCACCCACCACACCGAGAGCCACAGTGGTCGGCTCAGGAATGTTGGCGGAGACGGCGATCTTGAAATTCGCCTCGGTGCCGGAGCTCAACTGGCGCAAGGCCCAATCACCGCTGCCGGAACCGGTCTTCTGCCAAAAGTCATTGGCTGAACCGCCAACATTGGTGTTCGGGCGACCCGCCGTGTTGACCGCACCACCGACAAGCAGACCCTTGTCGGACGTCGTGCTGGCTCCGGAGAGACTGACCGTCACGGTGAACGCCTTCGGGAGCTTGATCTCGCCGAACTGACTCACGAACGGCGTGTAGTCGAAGGACGCCGTGTTCAGACCGGCGGAAAGACCGATGTTCGGAACTTCCAGAAGCTTGGTGCCGGGGGCGGCAGAGCCGTTGATCAACGGGCCGTCGTTCGAGTAGAGCGTCAGTTTGGCCGAACCACCCAACGACGCGGAGTAGTAGTCGAAGGTGAGGCCGGTGAACACGTAGCCCTCCGACGGGAGACGGATTTCGTCACCGTACTCGAGGCCGCGGTGACCATTGGCGATGGAGGTGCCCACGCCGTAGAACTCGGTGCCGAGACCAGTGGTCGAATAAATCGTTCCGCCGAGAGCCGGGAGGGTTGCGAGGGCGATCGCCGCAACACCAGCGAGTTTGGAGAGTTGGATCATTTTGGGGAGACGGTGGGTGGTTATGCAGCGGCGTCGTTTCTGTTCGCTTGGAGAGACTCGCCGGAGCTCACGGCGCTCCCTGAATCCCCCCCCGACCAAATTGGACGTTCGCTTGTTTGAAAGGTTTATGCGGCAAGCCCCCGCGTGGGTCAAGCAGGGTTTTGAAAAAAAACGTTCCAAGGCCGGAGAACCCCCAGGATGCAGGGCCGGACGGGTCAACGTTCCAGCGTGCGAGCCAGTTCCCGGGCCTCCACCAGCGCCTCTTCCCAGGGCTTGCCCGCAGCCATGCCGGGTCTCCGGTGGCCGGCGTGGGACAGGGCCGAGTCCTTGAGCAGGCGCTGCCGCCGCTGCAGGACCGGCCAGAGGTCGCGGCCGCCGGGAAGGCCGTCGAGGCAGGCCTGCGAGGTCGCCGGCCGCAGCCAGTCGGCATCCGGTCCGACGGCGCCCAGGACTTCGCGTGCAATCAACCAGTGTCCCTGCGGGTTGGCATGGACCCCGTCCCCCGACAGGGCGAAACCGGGCTCCGAGGCCCGGCGGGCATCGAGAAAGGCCCGCATCGGGCCATGGACATCCACCACGGACCAACCGTTGGTGCGTTGGGCGACCATCCACTGCGAACAGGCCGCCAGCACCGAGTCATAGCCCTCGAACGGCTGCGGGTAGGCCGAGAGGCCGGCCGGCAGCGTCCGCCCCTTCAACACCGCGGCGTCGAACACCGGCGGCGTGAGGTGGATCACGCCGATCCCCTGATGGGCGGCGGCCTCCCGCAGACGCCGGATGCCGTCGCGGAACTTCGAGAAGCGGGATTCGTCGAGCGGGAAATAGATCCCGTCGTTCATGCCGTAGCAGGCGAGGAGGAGGTCGGGCTTCAGACGTTCCAGCACCCGCCCAAGTCGCTCATGCACGTCGGGGCGCGGAAAGGCGCCGCCGGCATGCCCCTCCTCGGACAATCCCGAGGCCGTCTCGCTGGGCAGGCCCAGGTTCAGGATCTCCGGACGGTGGTCCGGCTGGAGACGCCACAGGCCCGCCTCCAGCAGGTCCACCCACTCGCCCGCGTAGGTGATGCTGTCGCCCAGCACGACGATGCGGGAGGCCGAGCGCAGCCTGCGGGCGATTTCGGTCGGCAGGTCCGGCCCTCGCGCAGGCACGAGACGGATCCGCCGCAGGTCCATGACCGCGCCACCGACCTTCTTCACGGGCCGCACGGCCAGCGTGTGGAGTCCGGCAGGCAGCGTCACCCGGCCGGGGCGCCGGACGACGAAGTTCTGGAAGTGCCCGGTCTCTTCGACGATCCACGGCAGGACCTGGTCCGCGACCCGCAGCTCGACGAGGCTCCCGGCGGAACCGCGCCCGCAGCCCTGTGTGACCTCGACCTCGAAGGTCCCGGCCTGCGGGATGTCGAAGGTCCAGTCGGCCCAGTCCTCGGCGCGCGCCCACCAGCCGAGGGTGTCCTTGAAGGGCATCGGCTCGTAGCGCAGCACCGTCCCGTGGACGAAGGCCGAGCGCGAGTGCAGTTCCACCGAACCGTCCGCCGACGCCGCCAGCGGCCGGGGCATGTGGTTGGGGTTGGCCATCGGCCACTGCGCGCCGACCCTGCCCTGCCACTCGGCCAGACGGCGCGCCAGCTCCATCACCCGCCCCGGCTGGGAGGCCGCAAGATCGCGGGTCTCGCCCGGATCCTGCGCGAGGTCGAACAGCTCATGCCGGCCGTCCTCGTAGGATTGGATGAGCTTCCAGTCGCCCGCGCGGATCGCCGAATACGGCGTGGCCCCGCCGGGATGGTAGTGAGGATAGTGCCAGCCGATCACCTCGCGCCCGAGGCGTGCCGACGGATCCTTCAGGAGCGGCTGCAGGTCCAATCCGTCCTCGAGCGCCGCCCCCGGCGTGCCCGCGATGGCCGCGGCCACCATCGCGGCGACGTCCATGGAAATCACGGGCTGGTCAACCCGGGCCTCGCGCACGGCCACGCCCGGCCAGCGGACGAGGAGAGGCACGCGGATGCCGCCCTCGTAGGGCGACCCCTTGCCGGAGCGCAGCGGGGCGTTGGAGGTGGGCGGGTTCCTGCCGAGCACCAGGCCCCCGTTGTCGCTGGTGAAGACCACGAGCGTGCGCCCGGCGACGCCCGACTCGTCCAGGGCCCGGAGCACATCCCCGACGGCGGCGTCGAGGCGCTCCAGCATCGCCGCGTAGATGGCATTGGTCTGCGACCCGCCGATGCCGACGGCGCGTCGTCGATGCTCCTCGACGAGGGCCTCCGGGGCCTGGAGCGGTGTGTGCACCGCATGGAAGGCCACGTGGAGGAAGAAGGGCCGGTCGCGGTGCGCGCGGATGAACGCGGAGGCCTCGGCGCCCTCGCGGTCGGTGAGGTACTCGCCCCGCGGACCGTCGGCCAGGCGAGGCAGGCCATAGGGGGCGACGTAGGACGGCGGCTGGCCGCGGTGATCCCCGCCGAGGTTGACGTCGAAGCCCTGCTCCACCGGACCGGATCCCTCCCCGCCGAGGTGCCACTTGCCGACGTGGGCGGTGGCCCGGCCGGCGGCCCTGGCGCGCTCGGCCAGCGTCTGTTCGGACAGCGGCAGGGCCTTCACCCAGTCGGCCGGCGGCCGCAGTTTGGCCGTCGGCGCGTCGTGGCCGGCGATCCAGTCGGTGATCCTCAACCGCGCCGGGTACTTGCCCGTCATCAGCGCGGCCCGCGTCGGGGAGCACACCGTGCAGGCCGAGTAGGCCTGCGAGAAGCGCACGCCTTCCCGGGCCAGCCGGTCCAGGTTCGGCGTCCGGTGGAACCGGCTGCCGCTCACGCCGAGATCCATCGCCCCGAGGTCGTCGGCGACCATCATCACCACGTTGACGGGAGGGGCCTCGGCACCGGTCAGCCCGGGGAGCCCGGACAACAGGCCGGCGAGGACGAGGAGGACAAGGAGCACCGGGCCGGGACGCGGACCCGCCGGGCGGACACACCTGGGCGACATGCCCCCAATCGTGGACCCGGCGCCGACAATCGGGAAGCGCCGAGAGCAGGGAACGCCCGCGGCGGCCGCTCAACCGGTGAACCGCCGGCCAATCACGATCGCGTTGTGGCCGCCGAACCCGAAGGAGTTGTTCAGGAACGCGTCGATGCGCATCGGCCTGGGAGTATGCGGCACGTAGTCGAGGTCGCAGGCCGGGTCGGGGTTCTCGAGGTTGATGGTCGGCGGAGCGACCTGGGCCTCAAGGGCCTTGCAGCAGATGAGCGACTCGATGCCGCCGGCCGCGCCGAGCATGTGGCCGGTGGCCCCCTTGGTGGAGCTGATCGCCAGCTTCCGGGCGTGGTCGCCGAAGACGCGCTTGATGGCCTGGGTCTCGCAGACGTCGCCGACGGGCGTGCTGGTGGCATGGGCGTTGACGTAGTCGATCTCCTCGGGACGCATCCGGGCGTGCTTGAGGCCCATCTGGATGGCCCGCGCCGCGCCCGCACCCTCGGGATCGGGCGAGGTCATGTGGTTGGCGTCGCAGGTGTTTCCGTAGCCGAGGATCTCGCAGTAGATGCGCGCGCCCCGCTTCCGGGCGTGCTCCAGCTCCTCAAGCACCAGCACCGCCGCGCCCTCGCCCATGACGAAGCCGTCGCGGTCGCGGTCGAACGGCCGGCTGGCATGCTGCGGGTCGTCGTTGCGGGTGGACATCGCCTTCATGGCCGCGAAGCCGCTCATGCCCAGCGGCACGATGGTGGCCTCGGTGCCCCCGGCGAACATCACCGTGGCGTCGCCCCGCTTGATGGCCCACCAGGCCTCGCCGATGGCGTGGTTGCTGGTCGCGCAGGCCGAGCAGGTGGCGAAATTGGGCCCGCGGAGGTTGTTGTAGAGCGCAAAGAGGCCCGACGACATGTTCAGGATCAGCATCGGGATCATGAACGGGCTGACCCGCCCCGGACCCTTGGCCAACAGGATCTTGTGCTGCTCCTCGGTGGTGTGCAGGCCGCCGATGCCCGAGCCGATGTACACGCCGATCTCGTCCCGGTTCTCGGCCTCCAGATCGAGGCCCGAGTCCTTGAGCGCGCCCCAGCCGGCATAGACGCCGAAGTGGGTGAAGCGGTCGGAACGCCGCACCTCCTTGGGGCTCGGGAAGGCCGGCACCGGGTCGAAGCCCTGCACCTCGGCGGCGATCTGGCAGTCGTAGGCGGAGATGTCGAAGGCGCCGACCCGGCCGACCCCGCATTTTCCGGCGAGGATGTTTTTCCAGACGGCGTCGGCGTCCAAGCCCAGCGGGGAGGCGCAGCCCAGGCCCGTCACGACCACACGGCGATCAGAACCAACATTCGACATAGTTCAAGGGGGGCAGGGTACTCGCCGGGCCAGGTCGCACAAGGGTGCGTCAACCCGCAGGGCGTTTCCTGTTTACGGAGTGGATTCCAATGAAAAAGGGCAGCTCCGGAGGCCGGGCTGCCCTGTTGACGGGGGGTCCGGTTACTTGGACTGGCTGTCTTCGACGTGCTTGATCACGTCGCCGACGCTCTGGAGCTTCTCGGCCTCGTCGTCCGGGATCTCGAGCCCGAATTCCTCCTCCAGGGCCATCACCAGCTCGACGGTGTCGAGGGAGTCCGCGCCCAGGTCCTCGATGAACTTGGCCTCGGGAGTCACCTGGTCGGCGGTCACGCCCAGTTGCTCGACGATGATGTCCTTGATCCGCTGCTCAATGGTTTTGTCAGCCATGGTAATTGTCTCGTTCGGCGGCCTATCTAGGCGGGGGGCCTCCGACCGTCAAGCGCCGGTTCGGGAATTCTTCGCCGCGGCCACGGCCCCGAGCGCCAGGGCGGCGAGCCGCGGACCGGTCAGGGCCAACCGGTCGCAGACGACGGCACGACCGGAGCCGCTCCGGCGCAGGCACTGCAGCAGGTGATCGACGCTTCCGGGCGAGGTGTCGGCGAAGGCCACGAAGCGCAGGTCGCCATCGGGAGCCTGCTCGAAATCGATGGGGTCGAAGCCCGCCGGGGGCAGGCGGGGCTCCAGCAGGCTCCAGTGGCCGCGGGCGTCGACCAGGAAGACCAGCGGCCGGCCGTCGCTGGCGGATCGGGCCGCCCGGCGGAGATCCACCCCCCGAAGCCGGCTCAGCCATTCCGGAGCCACGTCGCCAGGGGCGGGCGCGACCACGCCCGAGGCCCCCGGGCGGTCGGGCCCGTTGCCACCCAGGGCCAGCACGAGCTGGCCGGTCGCTGGGGCCGCCGGTCTCACATCACCATCCCGCCATCGACCGTGAGCACCTGGCCCGTGACGTAGCGTCCACCGGGCCCGGCCAGGTACAGGGCCGCCTCGGCGATGTCGGAGGCCTGGCCCAGCGCACCCAGCGGGATCTGTTTGAGAATGGCCTCCTTCTGCGCCTCGTTGAGGGCGGCCGTCATGTCGGTCTCGATGAAGCCGGGGGCGATGGCGTTGCAGGTCACGCCGCGAGAACCGAATTCCTTGGCCACCGACTTGGTGAACCCGATGAGCCCCGCCTTGCTGGCGGCGTAGTTGGCCTGCCCCGCGTTGCCAATGAGGCCGATGACGCTGGCGAGGTTGATGATGCGGCCCGAGCGCTGCTTGAGGAACGTGCGGGTCAAGGCCTTGGTGAAGAGGAATGCGCCCCGCAGGTTCGTGTCGAGCACGGTGTCCCAGTCCGATTCGCTCATGCGCATGAGCAGGCCGTCCTTGGTGACGCCGGCGTTGTTGACCAGGATGTCCACCCGTCCGGCCTGTTCCAGGAGGGCCTCGGCCGCCGCCGCGATCGCGGCCGGATCCGACACATCGACCGCCAAGGCCCACGCCTTGCGGCCCAGGGCCCGGATCTCGGCCGCGGTCTTCTCGGAGTTCTCGACCGTCCGGGACACGACCACCACGTCGGCGCCCGCCCGGGCGAACCGGAGGGCGATGGCCCGACCGATTCCCCGACCCGCACCGGTCACCACCGCGACTTGATGTTCCAATTGAGACATGGGCGGAGGAAACCCCGGCGACCGGGCCCGGGGCAAGGAGCTTCGTGGGGCGGCGACGCGCCCCGCTGGCCGCGCGCGCATCGGTCCCACGGGTGACAATCCGGGCGATCGGAGAAACGATGCCCGGGTGTTCCGGGTGCCCGAACAACTCAGCGGAGTGATCCTCGCCGGAGGGCGGTCGCTGCGGATGGGCCGCGACAAGGCCTGGCTCGAGGCAGGGGGGCAACCGCTGCTCCTGAGGCAAATAGGGCTGCTCACCGAGGCGGGCCTCCGGAACCTCGCCATCGCGGCGGGACCCGAGGATCGCGATCCCCTGCCCTGCACCCCTCCAGGAATCCCCCTCCTCAGGGACCTGCGCCCCGGGCTCGGACCTCTGGCCGGCGTGGAATGCGGGCTGCGATGGGCCCGCGGCCTCCATCCGGATCCCGACGAGGGCTGGACCCTCTTCCTCGCCGTCGATCTGCCCGGGATGTCGGCCGGATGGTTGCGGCGTCTGATCTCCGGGATGGGTCCCGGGACCGGATGCGTTCCTTGCCAGGCCGGACGCATGGAACCCTTGGCGGCAATTTATCCGAACCGGGCCTGGAACGTCGCGCGGGCCCACCTGGAACGCCCGCCGGAAAATCCGAAGGCCTCGGCGCAGGGATTCTGCCGCCGAGGCCTTGAGACGGGCTGGATGACCCTCTGGGAGACACCCCCGGAGGATCACACCACCCTGACCAACTGGAACACCCCGTCGGATTGGACGGAGGGCCGCCCCGACCAGGGCGGCAACGCGGGTCAGCCCTGAAGGTTCTTCGCCCCGTTGACCGTGGAATTGACCCGCAGGCGCAGGCCATTGAGCCGGATGAACCCGGTCGCGTCGTCCTGGTTGTAGGCCTTGGTGGGGTCGGCCTCCATGGTGGCGATATGCGGGTTGTACATGCTGAACGGGCTCTTGCGGCCGGCCACGTAGAGGCCGCCCTTGTAGAGCTTCACGCGGACGGTGCCGGTGACGTTCTTCTGGCTCTCCTCGACGTAGGCCTGCAAGGCCAGGCGCTCGGGTGCGTACCAGAAGCCGTTGTACACCAGCTCGGCGTACTTCGGGATCAGGGCGTCGCGCTGGTGCATGACCTCGCGGTCCATGGTGAGGCTCTCCATCTGGCGGTGGGCGTAGTGCAGGATGCTCCCGCCCGGGGTCTCGTACACGCCGCGGCTCTTCATGCCCACGAAGCGGTTTTCCACCATGTCCACGCGACCGACACCGTGCTTGCCGCCGATCTTGTTGAGGGTGCGCATGACCTGCAGCGGGTTGAGCGTCTTGCCGTTGACCGCCACGCAGTCGCCCTTCACGAAGTCGAGGGTGACGTGCTCGGGCTTGTCCGGCGCGTCCTCCGGCAGCACCGACAGGGTGGTGAAGTAGTCGCGGTTCTTGAGGTCGAAGGAATCGTACCAGGGGTCTTCCAGGATGCCGGCCTCGTAGGAGATGTGCAGGAGGTTCCGGTCCATCGAGTAGGGCTTCTTGGCGCTGGCCTGCACGGGGATGCCCTTGGCGGCGCAGTAGTCGATCATCTCCTGGCGGCCGGGAAAGTCCTTGCGGTAGCGGGCGTCGCGCCACGGGGCGATGATCTGCAATTCGGGCGCCAGCGCGGCGGCGGTCAGCTCGAAGCGCACCTGGTCGTTGCCCTTGCCGGTGGCGCCGTGGGCGATGGCGTCGGCCTTCTCGGCGCGGGCGATCTCGACCATGCGCTTGGCGATGAGCGGTCGGGCGATGCTGGTGCCCAGGAAGTACTGCCCCTCGTAGATCGCCCCGGCCCGCAGCATCGGGTAGATGAAGTCGCGGGCGAACTCCTCCTGGAGATCGTCGATGTAGATCTTCGAGGCGCCGGTCTTCTTGGCCTTCTTCTCGAGCCCGTCGAGCTCGTCGTCCTGGCCGATGTTGGCGCAGAACGCGATCATCTCGGCGTTGCCGTAGATTTCCTTAATCCAGGAGAGCAGCACCGAGGTGTCGAGGCCGCCGGAGTATGCGAGTACGATTTTCATGTCGAAACAGACGGGCGAGTGAACGCGAGGCTCAAGGGCGTGGGAAGATCAAACCGACGCGGCGATACGGCGGGGTCTTGGGGCCGACGGCACCGGCTCCGCCGCACGGCCTCGGCCCTCCTGAGGCCGAATCATTCCGCGACACGACTGCCACCGCCGAGTTCTCTATCGAACATAGGGATGACAAAGCGATAGACCGCATAGCAGACAATGGCCATCATCACCACCTGATAGGCGTTGATCTTCCGGTCGGCCAACTGGTCGGGAATCTTGTTGAACCAGCGCTTGAATCGGCGTCCCCAACCGGGCTTGCGCCGCTTGGTCGACGGGACGTGGACCAGCGGAGGCGGTGCGGCGGGCATCGGGGACGGATCCGGGTCCATACCTGCGAGATGGCAATCCCAAGGCGGTCCCGGACGCAAGCCCGGAGTTGACACCGGGCACCCCGCCCGACCTTCCCGGGAGACCGCCGGGCAATCCCCCAGGAAGGCCGGTTTTCCGCTCCGCTTTTGACGCCGCCGCGGGTAGCCTCCCTCGCATGCTCGACATGAAGTTGCTGCGCGAACGGACCGACTTCGTCCGGGAGCGGTTGGCCACGCGGAACGCCGGTGACGAGGCGAAGGTCACCGAGGTGCTGGCCCTGGACGAATCCCGCCGTTCGGCCTTGGCGGAGGCCGAACAACTGAAGGCCCGGCGCAACAGCGCCTCGAAGGAGATCGGAGCCCTCATCGGCCAGAAGCGCCTGGAGGAAGCCGAGGCCCGCAAGTCGGAGGTTCGCGCCCTGGGCAACCGCATCGCCGAACTCGACACGGCGGCGGCCCAGGCCGAGGCGGCCCGGGACGCCCTGCTGTTGATGATCCCCAACCTGCCCCACGCCAGCGTGGCCCTGGGCAAGGACGCCGCCGACAATCCCGAGATCCGCGTGCACGGCCAGAAGGCCGCCTTCGACTTCAAGCCTCTCAACCACGTGGAATTGTGCGAGAAGCTCCGGCTGATCGACTTCGCCCGGGGGGCCAAGCTCAGCGGATCGGGCTTCCTGCTGTACACGGGCTGGGGGGCGCGCCTGGAGCGGGCGTTGATCAACTTCCTGCTCGACCTGCACCTGCGCGAGCACGGGTACACCGAGGTCGCCCCACCGTACATCATCGGGGAGCATTGCATGGTGGGCGTGGGTCAATTCCCGAAGTTCCGCGACCAGGCCTACGCCGTTCAGGAGGGCCTCGACGCGTCGACGATGGGCAAGCTCTACCTGCTGCCCACGGCCGAGGCCCCGGTGGCCAACATCCACCGGGAGGAGATCCTGCCTGAGAAACAGTTGCCGGTGCGCTATTGCGCCTACTCGCCCTGTTTCCGGGCCGAGGCCGGTGCGGCCGGCCTGGGCACCCGCGGGATGATCCGCGTCCACCAGTTCGACAAGGTGGAACTCATCAAGGTCGTTCATCCGGAACATGGCTACGAGGAACTCGAGACGATGGTCCGGAACGCGGAGACCGTGCTCCAGCGGCTCGGGCTGCACTACAAGGTGATCAACCTCTGCACCGGCGACATGGGCTTCGCCTCGGCCAAGACCTACGACATCGAGGTCTGGGCGCCCGGTCAGGGCACCTTCCTCGAGGTCTCCAGTTGCTCCAACTGCGAGGACTACCAGTCCCGGCGGATGAACCTTCGGTTCAAGCGGGAGTCGGACGGTCAGAACCTCTTCCCTCACCTGCTCAACGGATCTGGCACCGCGCTGGCACGCCTCTTCGTCGCCCTTGTGGAAACCCACCAGCAGGCCGACGGCAGCATCCGGGTTCCCGAGGCCCTGCGCCCCCACCTCGGGACCGACATCATTCCGGTGCCCGCCTGAACGCGGACAGCTTGGGGACGGTCCGCGGGCGGACGCTTCGGCTTCTTCTCTGGATTCGACCGCTTGAAACGACCAACCCCGCACTTGGCAGTCGGGGCCAATCGAATACCTTTCAGCAGCCCGGGACCTCCATCCCGGACATGACTCTTGAATACCTCCGGTTCCAACCACGGTCCGGCCGCCTACCTCAACGGGCGCGCCGGGAGCACCTCGGCGGGTCGCACCCTGCCCGTCCTGACCCAGCCCTCCGACCGGCATCGCGCCACGGTGGAGGAGTTGCTTCGACTGGTGCTCGACGGCAAGTCCCCGCAGGAGGCCCGCGGTCTGGTGGCTGGCGTCGTCGAGCGCCTTCGCGCCGGCGGGCTCGACCTCCCGGACGTCACCTCGACCCCCTACCTCAACACCATTCCGCCGGAGGAGCAGCCCGAATACCCGGGCGATCTCGAGATGGAGCGCCTCATCCGCGCCCATGTGCGCTGGAACGCCATGGCGATGGTGGCCAAGGCCAACAAGACAACCAATGTCGGCGGGCACATTGCCACCTTCGCCTCGCTGGCCACCCTCTACGAGGTCGGGTTCAACCACTTCTTCCGCGGCGGCGCCGACGGCCGGACAGCCGACATGATCTACTTCCAGGGGCATGCGTCCCCGGGTAATTACGCTCGGGCCTACCTCGAGTACCGGCTCAACGACCAGCACCTGAAGAACTTCCGCCAGGAACTTCAGGACCACCCAGGCCTAAGCTCCTACCCGCATCCGTTCCTGATGCCCGATTTCTGGATCTTCCCGACCGTCTCGATGGGCCTGGGTCCGATCCACTCCGTCTATCAGGCCCGATTCAGCCGCTACCTGCAGGCCCGGAAGCTCGTGCCGCAGGACCACGACCCGATGGTCTGGGCCTTCATCGGCGACGGCGAATCCGATGAGCCCGAGACCCACGGGGCCATCGGGTTGGCCGGACGCGAGCATCTCGACAACCTCGTCTGGGTCATCAACTGCAACCTCCAGCGGCTAGACGGGCCGGTGCGCGGCAACGGCAAGATCATCCAGGACCTCGAGGGCCAGTTCCGCGGGGCCGGGTGGAATGTCATCAAGGTGGTCTGGGGCAGCGACTGGGATGAACTGCTGGCCCGCGACAAGACCGGCCTGCTCGCCCGCCGCATGGACGAGGTGGTCGACGGCGAGTACCAGCAGTACGTGGTCGAGAGCGGCGCCTACATCCGCAGGCTATTCTTCGGCAAGTACCCCGAGCTGCTCGACCTGGTCAGCCACCTCACGGACGCACAGCTCAAGAAACTGACCCGGGGCGGGCACGATCCGCGCAAGGTCTACGCGGCCTACCTCAAGGCCACCCGGCGCAACGGCCGGCCCACGGTCATCCTCGCCAAGACGGTCAAGGGCTACGGCACGGGCGAGGCGGGCGAGGGCAAGAACCCGACCCACGGGCTCAAGAAGCTCGCCGAGCGCGACATCCGGCATTTCCGCGAGCGCTTCTCGATCCCGCTCGAGGACGAGGTGATCGCCGAGCTGCCCTTCTACCGCCCGCCGCAGGACAGCGCCGAGATCCAGTACCTGCTCGAGCGGCGCAAGGCGCTCAACGGCTTCAACCCGGTGCGCGTAGACTGCGCCCAAAAGCTGCTCACGCCGTCCCACACCGACGACGGCCTGCGCAACGTGGTCCAGGCTACGGCACTTTCCTCGGCCTCGACGACCAAGGCCTACGTCCTGCTGCTGGGCTCCCTGCTCCGCGACAAGAACATCGGCAAGTTCATCGTGCCCATCGTGCCCGACGAGGCCCGCACCTTCGGCATGGAGGGCCTGTTCGGCCAGGTGGGCATCTACAGCTCGCGCGGCCAGCTCTACAACCCAGGCACCAAGACCGAGGACAACGCCAACACGCCCTACATCGAGAAGAAGGACGGACAGTTGCTCGAGGAAGGCATCAACGAGGCCGGCTCGATGGCCGACTTCATCGCCGCGGGCACGGCCAACGTGACCTACGGCGTGCCGACCATCCCGTTCTACATCTACTACTCGATGTTCGGGTTCCAGCGGGTGGGCGACCAGGTCTGGCTGGCCGGCGACTCGCGGTGCCGCGGATTCCTGGTCGGGGCCACCTCCGGCCGCACGACCCTCAATGGCGAGGGCCTGCAGCATCAGGACGCCCACAGCCACCTGATCGCCGCCGCGGTGCCGAACCTGTATTCCTACGAGCCGGCCTTCGGCTTCGAGCTGGCGGTCATCGTCTGCGACGGCCTCAAGCGCATGTACGCCGACGGCGAGGACGTCTTCTACTACGTCTCCGTCCACAACGAGGACTACGCCCACCCGCCCATCCCGAAGGATCCAGGCGTGGTCGAGGGCATCCTCAACGGCATGTACAAGTTCAAGCCGGGCAAGGCCGGCCTGAAGCACCGGGTCCAACTGCTCGGCTCGGGAGCGATCCTCCAGCAGGCCCTCAAGGCGCAGGAGCTGCTCGAGGACTTCGGGGTGGGTGCCGATGTGTGGAGCGTCACCAGCTACAAGCGGCTGCGCTCCGAGGCCCAGGCGGCCAAGCGCTGGAACATGCTGCACCCGACCGCGACACCCCGGACGAGCTACCTCGAGCAGACGGTCGCTGGCGAGACCGGCCCCTGGATCGCCGTGAGCGACAACCTCAAGCTGGTGGCCGACCAGATCGCCCCGTGGATCCCCGGCGGCCTGATGACCCTGGGCTGCGACGGCTTCGGGCGCAGCGAGGTCCGCCCGATGCTGAGGCGTTTCTTCGAGATCGATGGCGAGTGCACGGCGATCGCGTGCCTCCACAAGCTGGCCTCGGCGGGGGCTCTGCCCATGAGCACCGTCGCCGAGGCGATCCAGAAGCTCGGGGTGGATCCGGAGAAACGCTTCGGGATCTGCGTCTGAGGGCACTCCAAACTTCCCCTTCGGCCCGCCTTCCGAAGACAGTTCCTCCGAACACCAACCCGCCGGAATCACCCTCAGGGATCCACCCTCCGGAGGGTGCATCCTCGAAGGACCTTCGACGCCCCCCAGCGCCCGCCCACGCATGAAAAAAACCCCGCCGGAAGGCAGGGTCTTCTGTTCGCATCCGAAGTGCGGACCGCTCAGCGGACTCCACCGGCCGGAGGCGGCGTCAGGAGGATGAACTCGCCCCGGCGGTTCTTGCTCCAGGCCGCCTCGTCATGTCCGAGTTCGGCGGGCTTGTCCTCACCGAAGCTGCGGGTGACCACGCGATCCGGACCGATGCCCAAGGAGATCAACCCATCGCGGGCCGAGAGGGCACGGCGTTCACCGAGGGCCCGGTTGTATTCTTCGGTGCCCCGCTCGTCGCAATGGCCCTCGATGGCCACCTTGTTGTCGGAGTGGGACTTGAGGTAGGCCGCGACCGCCTGGAGGTTGGCCGTGTCGTCGGCCTTCACCACGGACTTGTCGTAGTCGAAGTACACCGTGTTGGCCTTGAACTGCTCGCGGTTGGCAATCATGCCCTCGATCTCCTCGCGGGAGGGCTGGCCGCCGGGACCATCCGGATTGTCGACCCGGTTGACCGCATCGGTGCCGCCCGAGCCCGCGCCATCCGGGCTCAACGGGCGGGCCGGCGGAAGGATCGGCTGGCCCTTGCCCAGGCCGGAGGAGGCACCCGGGGTGCCCGAATAACCCGGCAGCGGCGTGTAGTTCTTCTGGCCCTTCTTGCATCCGGCGGCGAGGCAAAGGATCGCCACGAGGGCTAGGGAACCCGACTTGGAGAACGACTTCATGGGCGTGATGGGCGGCTGGGTGTTCGGAATCTGGCGGTTGAAATTCTGGAGGTGGCTCGCGGACCAGCGGATCATCGGCTCCAGCTCGGCTGGGAACTGCTGCCCGCGACTTGCGCGACATCCTTGACGTGGCCCGTCGGCCAGTCAAGCAGCGACAGCCTCCGTGAGCCGAACTTGCCGGTCCGGCGGGCGATGACCAGGGTCCGGGAGTTCGGGGCCCACGAGGGATCCTCGCCCTCGGTGATCACCTTGGCATCGCCGCCGCCGGCCGGGACGACGCAGATGTCGAAGGAATCCCCCCGGGACCGGGTGAAGGCGATCCATTTGCCGTCGGGTGACCAGTCCGGCTCGGTGGTGTTGCGGACGCCCGCCGTCGGCAGCCTTCGCATCGACCCGCCGGCGACCGGGATGGTGTACAACTGGGGGAAGCCGCTCTCCCGGGACACCACGCAGAGCGTGGTCCCGTCGGGCGACCAGCAGGGCGACGACTCGTCTGCGGCCGTGGTGGTCAACCGCCGCGGATTGCCCCCCTCGGCATCCCCCACCCAGAGGTCGGGGCTTCCGGCCTTGCTCAGGATCATGGCCAGCCTGGAGCCATCCGGGGACGGGGCCGGGCTGATGTTGGAACCGGAGAACCGGACCAAAACCTTGCGCTCCCCGGTGGACAGGTCCTGCGAGTAGATGTCCGCGTTGCCGGCCCGGTAGCTGGTGTAGACGATGGATTTGCGGCCGGGACGCCACGCCGGCGCGGCGACGATGTTGGCATCGGTCGTCAACTGGACGGGATTGGCGCCGTCGAAGTCGCTGGCGTACACCTCGCTCACCCGCTCTTTCTGGACCTTGAAGACCAGCTTGGTCCGCGAGATCCCCTTGCGGCCGGTGATGGCCTGGACGACATCGTCGGCCAGCGCGTGGGCCTGCGCCCGGACCGAACCGCCCGGGTAGGACCGGTTGAAGAGCGCGGCCTGGTTGTTGACGTCCGAGAGCATCGCGGCCAGCGAGCCCCCCGGCTTGCCACCCAGCGAGTATTGGGCCTGGGGGGCCCCGACCAGGTCGAACCCCGCCACGTAGAGGTCGAATTCGAGCACCCCCCTGGCCTCCCCGGAGAACCCCTCAAGGTGGATGGGGATGGCGCGGCTGGTGACGTCGCTGACCACCACCTCGGCGGCAGAGGCGGCGAGACACAGGCCGAGGATCGCGAGGAGGCTGGTGATTCTGGATCGGGACATGGCGCGTTGGATTGGGGGAGGATGGATCGCGGGCCGGGATCGTGTCTAGGTCGGCGACGCCGCCGAGAGGTCGAACCGGATGGTGATCCGCCGCTCTGGATCGGTGGTGCCCTCGGGAAGCGGGCGAAGGTCCCGGTTGCGGTCGAGCACCTCGCGGACTGAATCGTCGAGGGCCCGGATCCCGGAAGGCCGGATGAGCCGGAAGGCCGTGACCCGGCCATTGCGCTGGACGGTGATCTCGGCCTCCACCTCGCCATGGTCCACGTTGAGCGTGGTGGGTTTCTTCCAGCGCAGCTTGTAGAAGGCCATCAGGTAGGACCCGTACGGCGCATAGGCCGCGCCGCCGGGACCGGGCATCTCGATCGAGGTGGACCCCGACAGGTTCTTGCCCAGGTTCGAGGCCACGCCCCGGACCGCGTCGGCCCGGGCCTGCTGGGCCTTGTTCCAGGCCTCGCGGGCGGCGGCGACGCGGGCTTCCCGTTCGCGCGCCTCACGGGCTTCCCGGGCGGCCTCCTTGGCGGCCTCTGCGGCCGCGGCTTCACGGCGGTCGGCCTCGATGTCCTTCTTGGACCGCTTCTTGGGAGCCTCGGCCAACTGGAACTCGTCCTTGGTGGCCCTCTGCTTCTTGGTCGCCAAGGAGGGATCGATGTCCTGCGCCTTCGGCACCTGGGCCGTGCTGCGCTGGATTTCGGTGGCGAGGGCCCGCTTCGGGGCGGGCTTGGTCTCGGCCTTGGGAGGCTCGGGCTTGGGGACCTCCTGCGGTTCAGGCTTGGGAGGCTCCGCCTTGGGGGGCTCGGGCTGGGGCTTGGGCGGGGGAGGCTCTGGGCTGGCCTGCAGGGGGCCCCCCTTCGGAGGACGGGCCTCGGGATTGCCGCCCCCGACGGTGTTGCCGTCGGACAGGCGAAGGTTGTCGGGGAGGATCTCGAGCACCGGGCTCGGCTGGTCCTGGACGGTGCGCGACGACAGGGCCGGGGCGAACACCAGCAATCCCACGGCCGCGGCGTGGATGCCGAGGGAGGTCAGCAGGTACCGGGTGTTCGACGGGATCATCGCCGTTTGGGGAGCTGCGTGCCGATGCGGTAACGGGTGAGGCCGTTGCGCCCGGCGATGTCCAGCAGGCTGACCAGCACCTGCGACGGCGCCGACGCCTCGACGCGCAACACCAGCACGAGGTTGGGATTCTGGCGGTAGGCCTTGAGCAGTTCGGCCTCGAACTCGCGCTCGCCGAGGACACGCGAGCCCGTCCTGGAGAAGGTGTACCGGCCCTCGGCCACGCCGTTGACCATGGCCTCGTTGGCCGTGTCGGGCCGGGTCCGGGCGTCCCCGCCGACGGGCAGCTTCATGTTGATGCCCGGCTCGAGGGCCGGCGTGGTGATCACGAAGATGATCAGCAGCACGAACGCGAGGTCCAACAGCGGGGTGACGTTGATCTCGTTGAGCGTCACCAGCGAATTGCGTTGGGAGAAGCGGCGCATGGCTAGTCGAAGATCCGTAGTCCGGAGAACTGCACCAGCACCCAAAGCGCCAGCACGAGCAGCAGCACGGCGATCATGACGAAGACCCACCGCATGGAGACGCTCTTGGCGCCCACCGGGTTGAGCTTCTCGCCGATCGACCGGTGCAGCCGCCGGTTGCACTGGTGGCACCGGGGCCCGGTTCGGGGATTGGTTGCGCCACAGTCGCGGCAGACGATGAAGAGGTGTCCCCGGCACCGCTCGCAGCGCTGCGCGCCCGGCGGATTCGGGTGGGAGCACTTGGCGCAGGCGACCGTTCCGGCCGGGCCGGCCCCTCCCCCGTGGGACTGGACCTGCGGATCACTCATCGTCGGGCAGGAATTCGGTCTCCATCTTGGAGGCCAGCGTCTGGGCGAAGTTGTCCAATTCGACGGTCAGCACCCGCAGCGTGTGGACGAGGTAGTTGTAGCCGAACATCGAGGGGATGGCGACGAGCAGGCCGGCCACCGTGGTGACCAATGCTGCCGAGACGCCCGGCGCCATGGCCGTGAGGTCGGCCCGGCCGGCCCGGGCGATGCCGCCGAAGGTGTCCATGACGCCCCAGACCGTTCCCAGGAGGCCGAGGAAGGGCCCGCCGCTGACGGCGATGGCCAGCAGGATGAGCCCCGACTCGAGCCTCAGGGCCTCGCGGGCCACCGCACCCTCGACCTGCCGCTTGACGTGCTCGACGCTCTTGAGCGAGAGCCGCGTCCGGCGGGATCCGTCGGGCAGCTTCAGCCGGGCGTCGAGATCGGTGCATCCGTCGGTGTACACCGAGAAAAGCGGACACCCTTCCACCGGGAGCCGGCGGTCGTAGATGCCCAGGACACCCTCCTGCTGGCGGAACTCGGCCTCGAAGAAGCCGTTGTACCGGGTCGCCCGGCGCATCTGGAAGAACTTCTGGATCATCAGCGACCAGGCCACGATGGAGAAGGCGCCGAGGATCACGATGATGACCTTCGCCTCGGGCGTCGCCTTGTCCCAGATGAAGCCGAGGTCGGTGCCGCCCTGCGCGACGGCGAGAATCCCGAGAGAAAAGCTCATGAGGTCGGTCTGGTCGTCCAGCAAGGTCGCAGGCGCCCGGGGGTGGACGCCGGGACCGCCGGGACCGTTCAAGAAAGTTTCCACGGTTTCACCGCACACCGCAATCCCGGCCATGTCGGCGGGCCAGGAAAATCCGCTCCCCGGGGCGAGCGGCGTTGCCCGGGATGCCGATCGGGGCTCTAGTGGGCGCGTGGCCTTCCACGGATCCGGATCCCCGACGCTGAACGCCGCCCGATGGCGTTGGCGGAGCCTGTCGTTCCATGCCGGGGCCCACCTCGGGGTCGTGCTTGCCGCGGCCGTGGCGGCGACGGTGCTGGTCGGGGCGCTGACGGTGGGTGATTCGGTCCGCGAGACCCTCCGGCGCCGCGCGCTGGATCGCATCGGCAAGGCCCACCACGTGCTCGACGGCGGGGACCGGTACTTCGGGGCGAGGCCCGGCGGACCGGCCTCCCCGTCCGCCCTCGCGGACCCGCTGGCCACCTTCGCGCTGCGGCTCCCGGGCGTGGTCACCCGGCAGGATGGCGCCGCGCGGGCCAACCAGGTACGGGTCTACGGCGTCCCGAAGGACTTTGGGGCGATGGCGCCCGAGATGTGCCAGTTCCCCCACGGGCAGGACGGGATGGTGGCCCTGAACCAGGCGCTGGCCAGACATCTCTCGGCCCAGGTGGGCGATGAACTGGTCCTGCGCCTCCACAAGCCCTCCGCCCTGTCGCAGGATGCCGTGATCAGCCCCAGGGATGGCGCCAGCGTGGCCCTGCGGGTGCGGGTCGGGAAGATCCTCGGGCCGGCCGACTGGGGGGACTTCTCGGTCGAGGCGGGATCGCTGCCCCCGTTCAATCTGTTCATGGACCACGCGCCGCTGGCCAAGGCGGCGGGGCTCGACGGCCGGGCCAACCTCGCCCTGCTGGGCCGGCTTCCCGCAGGCACGGAGCCCGAGGCCCTCGCCTCATGGGTCTCCCGGGGATTCACCCTCGCCGACGCGGAGCTGGAGGTCCGCCCCGTGGGCGAGGGAGCCCCCCGCCCAGCCCGCCCGACCCCGACCCCGACCCCGACCCCAACCCAGGCCCGACCGCCGCAGGTCGAGCTGGCAAGCCGGCGCATCTTCCTCGACCCGGTGGTCACCAAGGCCGTCGAGACGCCCATCGCCGGGCTGCCTCGCCCCGTGCCGGTGCTCACCTACATGGCCAACGCCGTGGCGACGGACGAGCGCTCGACCCCCTACTCGATGATCACGGCCGCCGGCGCCCCGTTCACCCCGGAGGACATGGCCGACGACGAGATGCTCGTGAACGCGTGGCTGGCCGAGGACCTGGGAGTCGGGCCCGGCGACCGGGTGTCGGTGCTTTCGTACCGGGTGGACACCGGATCGCGCCTGGTCGAGACCACCAACGGCTTCCGCGTGCGCGGGATCGTGCCGATGGAGGGCCTCCACGCCGACCCGTCGCTCATGCCGGAGTTCCCGGGGCTGGCCAAGGCCGAGAGCACGCAGGACTGGGACGCGGGCTTCGAGTTGACCCGGCAGATCCGCGACCAGGACGAGGCCTATTGGAAGCGATGGCGCGGCACGCCCAAGGCGTTCATCACGCTGGCGGCCGGACGGAGCCTGTGGGCCAACCGCTTCGGCGATGCGACGGCCATCCGGTGGTTCAAGGGCGACGGGGCGACCGGACCCTCGCTGGCAGGCGACGTCGCCAAGGCCCTGAAGGAACGACTCAACCCCGCCGACCTCGGCCTGCGCTTCCAGCCCCTTTCCGGGCCCGCGATGGCCGCGGCCCGGGGCGGTCAGGATTTCGGCGGGCTCTTCATCGGGTTCAGCCTCTTCCTCATCGTGTCGGCGCTGCTGCTGCTCAACCTCGTCTTCCGCTTCGGCATCGACCGTCGTACCCCCGAGATCGGCACCCTGCTGGCCCTGGGCTGGACCCCGGCGGCGACCTCGCGGCTCTTCTTCGGCGAGGGCCTGGCCCTGGCGGCGATCGGGGCCGTGCTGGGCATCGCCGGCGGGGTCGTCTACGGTTGGGCGGTGTTGATGGGGCTCAACACCCTGTGGAACGCCGCCGTGGCCGGTGCGTCGCTGGAGTTCCACCCGAAGCCGGCCTCGCTGGCGGGCGGCGCCGTCGCCGCCACCGCGATGGTCGCCTGGACGCAGTGGCGGGCCCTGCGTCGCATCGTGCGCCGAAGCCCCAGGGAGCTGCTCCAGGGCGGACCGGCGCCGGGGGAGGCCGGGCGGCGCGGAGTGCGGCGCTGGTGGCCGATCCTGACCCTGGGCGGGGCGCTGGCGCTGTCCGTCGCCGGGTTCATGGCCGGGGCCGGGGCCCGCGCCGGGATGTACTTCGGCGCCGGGGCGGCGTTCCTGGGCTTCCTGCTGGCGATGCAACGGCGGCGGTTGCTCGCGGGCGGCAACGGCGGCGACGCCCATGCCGGGACGCTGGCGACGTGGTCCGACCTCACCGCCCGGGCGCCGGCGCGGCAACCCGACCGCTCGGCGGCGGTCATCAGCCTGCTGGGCGTGGCGGTGTTCCTCATCGTGGCGGTGGCCGCGAACCGGCTCGACGCCTCGCGCGACGCCCGGGACCGCCGGTCCGGCACCGGTGGCTTCACGCTGTGGGCCTCCTCGTCGCTGCCGGTCACCGAAGACCTCGACACCGGGCGCGGACGCGAGCGCGCCGGCCTGGATCCGAAGCGGTTGGCGGGTGTCTCGTTCGTTCCGATGCGGGTCCGGGAGGGCGACGACGCCAGTTGCCTGAACCTCCAGCGGGCCCAGCGTCCGCGCCTCCTCGGGGTGCAACCCGAGGACCTCTCCCGCCGACGGGCCTTCACCTTCCAGGCCCTCGCCGCCGACGCACGGCACGACGATCCCTGGATGAGCCTCGCCGCCGACACTCCCGTCGACGCCCCCGTGCCCGCCATCGGGGACGCCAACTCCATCCAATGGGCCCTCGGACGCCGCATCGGCGACACCATCGACCTGGTGGACGAACGGGGTCGGCCCTTCAGGATCCGGCTCGTCGGCGCCGTGGCCAACTCCCTGTTGCAGGGGCAACTGCTGATCTCCGAGCGCGAATTCCTGCGCCGGTTCCCGGGCGAGGCGGGCCACCGCGCCTTCCTCATCGACACCGAGGGACCGGAACGTCCCGTGGCGGAGGAATTGACCCGGGGATTGGCCGACCTGGGCCTCGAGGTGAGCACGAGCCTCGACCGGTTGAACCGGTTCAACGCGGTCCAGAACACCTACCTCAACACCTTCCAGTGGCTCGGTGGCCTGGGGCTGCTGCTGGGCAGCGTCGGACTTGGGCTGGTCGTCCAGCGCAACGTCTTGGAGCGCCGGGCTGAACTGGCGGTGATGGCGGCCGTCGGTTTCCCGGCGGCGCGGATCCGCTCGATGCTGCTCTCGGAGCACCTGCGCCTGCTGGTCCGCGGATTGGCCATCGGGATCGCCGCCGCCCTCTGGGCGACCGCACCGGCCTGGGTGGCGGACCCGGGCGGCCTGCCGTGGGCCCACCTCGGAATGATCCTCGGCGCCGTGTTCCTCAACGGGGTGGCCTGGACCTGGTTCTCAACCCGGCAGGCCTGCCGCGGTGACCTGCTGCCCGCGCTCCGGGGCGAGTGAGCCGCAAAGGGACATGATCCGATCCCCCTGCGGCCGCCTGCAACGCGTCCCGATCGGATCCATCGCCATCGGATCCATCGCCATCGGATCCATCCCCGCCGGATCAGTCCCCACCCAACAGGCGCCTGAGGTCGGCGCGGGCCTGGTCCTCCCGGCTGGCCGCCGCCGGATTGGCCAGGGCGGGATCACGCCACTCCCGGAGCCGGAAATCGAAGTACTCGCAGAAGTTCGCTGAATCCTTCTCCGCCACCGGCTCGGCCCGCCGTTCCCGGCACTGATGGGCCGCCTGCAGGTCGTGGAACCGGCAATTGAGGCAAATCCTGAGGTCGGCCCGGCACTGAGGGCAGCTTTCGCTGCGACCCGGGGCATCGCGGAGGGTCCACACCCAGCCGCACCGATGGCAATGACGCGTCACGCCCCTGCAGCCTACCCGCCCCGACGGCGCGACGGAAGGCCCGAGCCATTCCGGAGCGCTGCCCCCTCCCGGCGTCGGGCCGACCTGCGCCCCTGCTGGCCCGAAATCACCATCACCGGCCCCGACCCCCCGGGTTCGCCATCCAATTGCCAGGAGAGCCCTGGTTGTCACGGCTGACGAGCCATACACTGATCGTAAGTGTTTTTTGCCAACGCCAGACAAGACTCCTTTTCTCTAAAAGCGGGTTTTTCAATGTTCTCAAATTTCAAATCCTCCGCAGCATTCTTGTCTATGGCGTCTTTGCCTCTCAGGCGAAAACAAAGTTTTTTCTTCGATCCAGCCGTCTCTGCACATGCTTTTTCCTCGATGCGGGCTCACCGGGATCTCCTCCCGTGGGTCTACGTGCTAGGCATCCTGCCGGCCATGAGCGGGTTGTTCACCTCCTACCTCCGGTTCGCGGGCATGGCCTTCCCAGTGTTCCTCGTCTGGTCGGCACCGCCACAAACCCGCGGACGACGGATCCTGCGCGGGGTCGGCCTGGTCGTGATGGCCGGCCTGCACCTGCACCTGGCCCGGAATTTCGTCCTGAGCCGCTGGGCCGGCTGAGCCCCTCCGCCCGACGCACCGGCCACGCCACGGCGCGGCCGCAGCCCGGGCCGGAAGGGCATCGTCCCGGGACCGGCGATCCGGTAGGATCACGGGCCATGACGCGTCACCGCATCGACCAGATCCTCTCCCGGCATGGCTACTGCAGCCGGGGCGAGTCGCGTGGGTGGCTGAAGGCCGGCCGTGTGCACCTGGGCGACCGCGTGGCGGACGACCCCTCCGAGAAGGTGGTCGTGGCGGACCTTCGGATCGACGGCGAGCCGGTCGACCATCCCGAGGGCGTCCTGGTGATGCTCCACAAACCCGCCGACCTCGTGTGCTCCCGCGAGGAGCGGGAGGGCCCGAACATCTACTCGCTGTTGCCGGAGCGCTGGAGCCGGCGCAATCCGCCCGTGACGAGCGTCGGTCGCCTGGACAAGGAAACCACCGGCCTGCTGCTGGTCACCGACCAGGGCCCCCTGGTGCAACGGTGGACCTCGCCCCGGCACAAGGTGGTCAAGCGCTACGAGGCGACCGTCGACCGGGACCTCGACCCGGACCTCGTGCCCCGGTTCGCCTCCGGCACGCTGCGCCTGCCCGACGACCCCGAGCCCTGCCGGCCGGCCACCCTGACCCTCACCGGACCCCGTACGGCCTCGGTGGAACTGGTCGAGGGCCGGTTCCACCAGGTGCGCCGGATGTTCGCCAGCCAAGGATTCCGGGTGGTTTCGCTGCATCGGAGCCGTTTCGGCCAACTGGAGCTCGGAACGCTGACGCCGGGCGAGTGGACTCCCATCGAGGCCGGGGCGATTTGATTTGTCCGTGCAGTGGGTTATCGCTGAGGGCTCCGAATCATGGGTTCCCACGCGTCTTCGGCCTCATCAGGCGGAAAAAGCTATCCGCGCCCTCCGACGGACAACCCTACCCCATTCCAACGCTTCGTCGCGCTGCTGCGGCCCTAGATCCGGGAAATTCGGGTCATCCTCGTGTTGTCGGTGATCACCGGGGTGCTCTACCTGGCGACTCCGCTCACCGTGGACGCGGTGGTCAACAACTTCGCCTTCGGAAGCGAACAGCTGGTGCATGTCCAGGCCCTGATCGTCCTGGCGGTGTTCCTGCTGTTCCTGCTGGCCATGCTGGGGGTTCTGCGCGCGGCCCAGGACTACGCGATGGAAATCATCCAGCGACGCCTCTTCGTCCGTCTCACCGCCGACGTGGCCTACCGCCTGCCCCGCGTGCCGTTGGAGGTGCTCGAGGCGCACCAGGGTCCCGAACTGGTGAACCGCTTCTTCGACGTGGTCACCATCCAGAAGAGCTCCTCGGGCCTGTTGCTGGACGGCATCAACATGATCTTCAGCACGCTGATCGGGCTGGTGGTGCTGGGGTTCTACCATCCCCTGCTTTTGCTGTTCGCCCTGATCCTGCTGGTGCTGCTGGGGCTCGTGGTCTTCCTGCCGGCCAAGCGGGCCGTGCCGACCAGCATCGAGGAATCGTACGCCAAGCATTCGGTGGTGGGCTGGCTGGAGCAGATCGCGATGTTCCCGGTCCTGTTCCATTCGAGCGGTGCGGCCGAGATCGCCTGCTCGACCGCCGACCGCCTTGCCTAGCGGTATCTCCAGGCACGCAAGGCGCATTTCCGGGTCCTGATAGGGCAGATCGCCTCCCTGCTGGGCCTCCCGGCGGTGGCCAGTGCCGTCCTGCTGTCCATCGGCGGGTGGCTGGTGCTCCGGGCCGAGTTGACTCTCGGACAATTGGTCGCCAGCGAACTCATCGTCGCGGCCATCGTCGCGGCGATCTCGAAGCTCGGGAAGCACCTCGAGAACGGGTATGACGCCATGGCGGCGGTCAACAAGCTCGGCTACCTGGTCGACCTGCCCGTGGAGCGATCCCACGGAGAACGGCCGAGCGCCCCGGACAAGGGCCTGAGCGTCCAACTGCAGGACCTGGGTTACACCCACGCCAACGGTCAGCACCTCCTGAATGCCCTGAGCCTGGAAATCCGATCTGGACCGCGCGTGGGCATCGTCAGCCCAGGAGGGCTCGGGGGCAGTGCCCTGCTGGACCTGATGGCAGGACTCCGGGAGGCGACCTCGGGGCGGGTGCTGCTCAACGGCACGGACCTGAGGCTCTGGCAGCTGGGCGAACTCCGGCGGCAGGTGTTCCTGGTCCGGGGCCAGGAGATCGTCGAGGGAAGCATCCTGGACAACATCCGTCTCGGAAGCCCTGACCTCGACATCAAGTCGGTGAACCGGGCCCTCGAGGGCATGGGCTTGCTCGGTGCGATCCAGCAGCTCCCCGAGGGTCTTGAAATGCCGCTCAGCCCCGGCGGACACCCGCTCTCGGGATCCCAGCGAAGCCGCCTGATCCTCGCCCGGGCCATCATCCGCAAACCCAGGCTCCTGCTGGTCGACGAGGCCCTCGATGGGCTCGAGACCGGGACCCTGGAGCGGCTCGAGGCCGCCCTGTTCGACGACCTGGAGCCGCGCACCCTGGTGCTGGTCACCCGGGATCCCGACCTCATCCAGCGATGCGATCAGGTGCTCCACCTCGGCGACTGCCACCTGAGCCGCCCCGGATACACCCCAGTCTCCCCGTCGACCCCATGAACAGCACCCCGGCCCCGGACCGACCCGATGACCCGGAGTCCCCCGTGGACTCCGCGATGCCCCTGCTCGACCGCCTCAGCGGTTTCCGTTCGCTCGGGATGACCCACGCCCCGGGACGGCTGCACCTGCTCACCCGGCTCAGCGCCGGACTTTGCGTCGCCGCTGTGATCGGCCTCGTGGTGCTGCCCTGGCGTCAGTTCGTCAGCGGTTCGGGCCGGGTGATCGCCTTCAACCCGCTGGAGCGCAGCCTCACGGTCGAGTCCCCGCTGCCGGGCAAGGTGCAGCGGGCCTTCGTCGTCGAGGGACAGGAGGTGAAGGAGGGCGAGGCGCTCTTCGAGATCGTCGACAACGACCCGAACCTGTTCTCCAACCTGCTCCAGCAACGCGACGCGGCGCAGGCCCGGCGGGATGCCGCCCGCACCCGGGTCGAGTCGCTTGGGCTGCAGATCGGGGAGCAGGAGCGGGCCCTGCCGCTGGCCATCGAGGCGGCCAAGACCCGTCTCTCTCCGGCACGATACGCGGCCGACACGGCCCGGCTCCAGTTCGACCGCGTGAAGGCGCTCCACGAAGACCCGCGCGGCCCGGTCCCACGGCGCGACTTCGAATTGACCACGCTCGAGCGCGACCGCACCGAGGCCGAACTCGTGCGCGCCCAGGCCGAGCTCGAGCGCACGCCGGTGGACCTGCGTGCGGCCATCCAGGGCATCACCGCCCCGCGCGACTCGGCCCGCGCCGAACTGGCCGTGGTGCAGGCGCGCCGCCGCTTCGAGGCAGCCGGGCGGGCCTTGTCGCTCTTCCTGCGCGACGGCCAGGAGAACCCGGTCGTGGCGGGGCGGGACCGGCTCCCGCCCTCCCTGCCGATGCCGGAGGGTCCCGAGGCCAGCCTGCTCCAGCAGGACGTCGTGCGCGACCTCACCGTCCGGCCTGAGGTCCGGCGCCTGAGCCTGAACCAGGACCGCCTCGAGGTGGACCGCCGCCTGGCGAAAAACCAGCTCCTGCCCAACCTCGATGCCGGCGTCACGACCAGCCGCGACTACGGCGACCGGGGCTACAAGGACCAGACCGAGACCGAGGTGCAGGTCGGCGTCGAGTTGCGGGTGCTGCTGCAGCGGCGCGAGGCCCGGGGAGGCGTGGCCGAGGTCGAGGCGCAGCTCGAGCAGAACGCCCGCGAGCAGCAGTTCGCCCGCGACCGCATCCAGGCCGAGGTGCGCGACTCGTTCTCTGCCTGGAGTGCCGCCCACGAGCAGACCCTCTAGGCGCGCCTGAATGTGCGGCTTGCCATCGAGCTGCGGGAGGCCGAGACTAAGCGTTTCGCGCGCGGGGCCACCGACCTGCTGGCCCTGCAGTTGCGCGAGCAGGCCGCCTTTGACGCCCAGGTCAGCGCCGTGGACATCGATGCCGACTGCTTCCGGGCCCAGGCCGACTACCGGGCGGCCACCGTGGCCGAACCCCTGAACCAGGGCCGGCCGACACCGTCCACGGGCCCACGGGCCGGCGCCGCCCCCGGTGGCATGGCCCTGCCGGAGCGCCCCGGCCGCTGAAGCCGGGGCCCGCCCCCGACCCGACCCCATTCCGCCCCCCGGCCCGTCCTCCTTGAAAACCAGCGTTTGCCAATGGTACGCAGACGTACCAGTTTGGGCTGTAGAACACGACCATGAGCACCATCCCGCATCTCCCCGTCCTCCGCCTCGGCCGAAGCTACGCCTCCCTGGAACAGTCCGACGTGAAGGACTTCCGCACCGGCGAGGTGCGGGCCGTCGTCTCGTCGGTGAACGCCGGCATCGTCAAGCGGGACCTTTCCAAGCTCGGGCCCGCCCGGGCCGCCCTGAACCGCTTCAGCGTGGCCGAGCTGATGGCCCTGAGCGCGAAGGCCGGCGAGCTGTTCCTGCGGGGCACCTTGCCCTTGGGCGATCGCGGCCACACGCAGAGCGCCGACGAGTACGTGCACACCCTGAGCAGCACCAGCGGGCTTCCCCACGTGATGGTCCGGCGCAACATGACCAAGATCCACTACGCGCTCACCCACATGCCCGAGGTGCTCAACGGCCTGTCGCGCGGTCTGGACCTGACGATCCTCGACAAGGGACGCGGCGAGCAGTTCGGCACCCAGCTGGCGTTCTTCCCGACGGCCCACGCCCTCGGCCTGGTGATGCCCAGCAACTCCCCGGCGGTGAACTCGCTGTGGATCCCGTCCATCTCGCTCAAAACCCCGGTGATCATCAAGCCGGGTAAGGAAGAGCCGTGGACGCCGTACCGCCTGATCCAAGCTTTCATCACGGCCGGGGTCCCCGCCGAGGCCTTCGGGTTCTACCCCACCGACCACGAGGGGGCCGGCGCCATCCTGAACCTATGCGGCCGGGCGCTGATCTTCGGCGACAAGAGCACCACCCAGCAGTACGCCAACAACCCGGCGATCCAGGCCCACGGCCCCGGCTGGAGCAAGTTCATCCTCGGCGAGGACCAGATCGAGCGCTGGCCCGAGTTCATCGACGTGATCGCCGCGAGCATCTCCGACAACGGCGGGCGCTCCTGCATCAACGCCAGCGCCGTCGTGGTGCCGAAGTACGCCGAGGAGATAGCCGACGCCCTGGCCAAGAAGCTCGGGCCCATCGCGCCGACGGCCTCCGACGATCCCGAAGCACGCCTTTCCGGCTTCGCCAACCCCAAGATGGCCGACTTCATCGAAGGCCAGATCGAGGACGGCCTCAAGACCCCGGGCGCGGAGGACGTCACGGCCCGGTACCGCGGCGGTCCCCGGAAGGTGTCGAGCGACGCGGGCACCTTCATGCGTCCGACGATTCTGCGGTGCGACTCCTTCGACCACCCGCTGGCCAACCGCGAGTTCCTCTGCCCCTACGCCAGCGTGGTCCAGTGCCCGCAGTCAGAGGTGCTGCACCGCATCGGCTACACGCTGGCCTGCTCGGTGATCACCAAGGACCCGGCCTTCATCCGCGAGGTCGAGGCTTCCTCCGAGATCGACCGCATGAACATCGGACCCGTCTCGACCATGAAGATCTCGTGGGACCAACCCCACGAGGGCAACATGTTCGAGTTCCTCTGGCAGCGCCGGTCGATCGAGTACGGCTGGTGAGCGGTGGCCGGCCCACCGGCTCTTGCCAGCGTCAAGGGGATGCCTTCTGGGTTGCGGCTGATTTGGTGGCCGACTTGGCGGCCAGTCCGAGAAGTACCACCAGGGCCACGAAGGGCAACAACGACAGCGCGTCGGACAGCGGTCCCTCGAAAAAAGGATTGTGGGCGGTCATCCAGGCTTCGACGGCCTCGTTGAAGCGGGTCAGCACTCCCTGGCTGATCGCCACCCCGATGCCGGCGATGCTGCCACCGGCGATGTACCCGCTGGCCATCAACACGCCCGGCGATCGGTCGCTCTCGGCGGCGATCTCGGACGGGCTCAGGCCCTCGGCGCGACCCCGGGCATGCGTGGCCCGATCGACCCACCAGCGCACGCACCCGCCAACGAAGATGCCCAGCGAGGTCGAGATGGGCAGGTAGACCCCGACGGCGAAGGCCAGGGACGGGATGCCGCTGAGCTCGAGCACCAGGGCGATCATCACGCCGATGAACACCAGGTCCCACGGGAGCTTGCGGTCGAGCACGCCCTTGATGATGTAGCTGACGAGCACGGTCTTCGGGGCGTCGTACTTGGTGACCGTCGCGCCACTGGGCAGCTTCGCCTCGGTGCCGGTGATCGCCGGATCCACCAGCCAGACGGCCTTGCCGGCGTCGTCCACCAGCCATTTCCGGGCCACGCCGTTGGGGTCGGTCTGATGCCACACGCGGTACTCGGCGGCATCCGCGTCGGCCATCGGACCGACCAACCGGGCCCTCGGCGCATCCGCCAGCACGTGGGCCGGGGCGACGAGCCCGGGGGCGATGTCCGTGGCCCGCACGTGCACCGTGCCCGCGTTGTTCATGGCCAGGAGCACCCAGCCCATCACCACCGCCGAGGCGAAGGCCCCGATCAGGATGGCCAACTGCTGGTACCGGGGCGTGCCGCCGACCAGGAATCCGGTCTTGAGGTCCTGCGAGGTCGTGCCGCCATTGGAGCAGGCGATGCACACGATGCCACCCACCGACAGCGCGGTGACGTAGTGGGCCGGCCCCGTCCACCCGACGGCGACGAAGGTCAGGCAGGTGAGCAGGAGCGTGGCGATGGTCATGCCCGAGATGGGATTGGAACTGGAGCCCACCTCGCCGGTCAGGCGCGAGGACACGGTCACGAAGAGGAAGCCCAGCACCAGGATGAGCGCCGCCCCCAGAAGGTTCATGCGCAGGGCCGGGGCCAGCGTGATGGCCGTCATCAGCACGAACACCCCGCCGGCCACCCAGCGCAGCGACAGGTCGCGGTCGCGCCGGTCGTGGCCGCCCGCCGCCCCGGCCTCCCGGGCGCCGGCCAGATCGGCAAGGCCCGCCCGCAGCGTGCGCCAGAGCGTGGGCATCGAGCGCAGCAGGCTCACGAGCCCGCCGGCGGCGACCGCCCCGGCCCCGATGTAGAGCAGGTACGCGCCGCGGATGCCGTTGGGCGACAATTCCGAGATGAGCTTCTTGCCCGGGGCCAGCGGACCGGCCAGGCCGCCGCCGAAATACTGGATGAGCGGGATGAGGACCAGGTAGCTCAACACGCCGCCCGCGGCCATCACCCCCGCGATGCGCGGGCCGATGATGTAGCCCACGCCGAGCATCTCGGGCGAGATCTCGCACGACACCGAACCGCCCTTGAGCGGGGCCCCGAATACCTTCTCCGGGGCCTCCTTCCAGAGCTTCAGCGCCGAGTTGCCCAGCTTGTAGAGCAGGCCGAGGGCGAACCCGCCGAAGATGGTCCGGGCCTGCAGGCCCGCCCCGGCCACCTCGCGCGCGTAGGCCGGGTCGGCGGCGGCCCGGGACTCGTCGTTGGCCCCGGCCTTGAGCACCTCGGCGCAGGCCGTGCCCTCGGGGTACTTGAGCTCGCCGTGCTGCTGGACGATGAGCGGCCGTCGCAGCGGGATCATCAGCAGGATGCCCAGCAGACCGCCGAGCACCGCCACCAGCAGCACCCGGCCGGCCTCAAGGTCGAAACCGAGCACGAGGATCGCCGGCATGGTCACCGCCGCGCCGAAGGCCAGCGACTCGCCGGCCGAGCCGGCCGTCTGGGCGATGTTGTGCTCCAGGATGGTGGCGTCGCGGCCGCCCATCCGCGCCCAGAGCCGGAAGAGCGTGACCGAGATCACCGCCACCGGGATCGACGCGCTCACCGTGAGGCCCACCTTGAGCGCCAGGTAGAGCGACGAGGCCCCGAAGACGATGCCCAGCAGCGAGCCCACGATCACCGACCGGGCGGTGAACTCGCGCAGACGGGTGGTGGCCGGGATGTAGGGCGTGAAGGCCGGGGAGTTCTGGGACATGGCCGGAGGGTACAACCGGCGGCGGTTTTTCCCAGCGCATCGTCACCGGAGGCGCCGGCAGATCCGCGCCGGCGGCCGCTCAAGGCGGCCAATCCCTCCCCTCACGGCCCGGGCGCGGCCCGCCCCGGATGCGCCTGGCTGTCACCGGAATTTCACCCCGTCGACCCGCCGGATCCCGCACCCGGGGATTGCCCCGGCCCGGCCGACGGCGTCTGATTGGGGACGAACCTGCCACCTGCCCCGATGAACGATCGACGCCAGTTCCTCAAGACGCTCGCCTCGGCACCGGCCGCCTCGGCCATCGCGGTGACCGGCGCCACCGCCCGGGCGGCCGATGGCCCGGGAGCGTCCACGGCGGCCCGCCCCCTGCCCTCCGGCATCCCCCGGCGCATCCTGCACCTCGTCGTCGACGGCATGAGCTCGGGCCTCCTCGCCTGCGCCAACCAGTATTCCGAGCATGTCCGGGGCCGTCCGCTGGCCTGGTTCCGGCTCATCGACCAGGCGTCCACGCGGCAGGCCGTCATGGACGTGCGCTCGCAGAACTCGCTGGTCACCGATTCGTCGGCGTCCTCGTGCGCCTGGGGCAGCGGCGTGCGCATCCCCAATGGCAAGGTCAACCAGACGAGCAAGGGCCAGAAGCTGGTCACGCTCTATGAACTGCTCGGGCAGGCGGGCTGGAAGCGCGGCCTGGTGACCACGACGGAGATCACCCACGCCACCCCGGCCGGGTTCATCGCCTGCGTCAGCGCAAGGGCGAGCGGCGACGACATCGCCACGCAGTACCTCGAGCGCCGCATCGACCTGGCGCTGGGCGGGGCGAGCAACCACTTCCGTGGCGACAAGCGCAAGGACAAGCGGGACCTACTCGGCGACTTCCGGCGTCTGGAGTACGCGGTGCTTCGAAGCCCGTCCGACCTCGCCGCCGCGCCGGCCAACCGCCGCTGGCTGGGGGTGTTCTCGGAGGGGCACCTCCCCTACGTCGTGGACCAGCAGGGCGGCCTGACGAAGGTGCCGGCCGTGCCCTCGCTCGCGGCCATGACGCGGGCGGCCCTGAAGCGTTTCGCCCGGGAGGAACGCGCCATCCTGCAGATCGAGGGCGGCCGGGTGGACCACGGCTGCCACAGCAACGATGCGGCGGCGGCGATCCACGAACTCATCGCCTTCGACCAAGCCATCGAGGTCTGCCTGGAGTTCCAGCGGGAACACCCAGACACCTTCATCCTGATCACCACCGACCATGCCACGGCCAACCCGGGCCTCAACGGCCTGGGCGACAGTTATGAGAAGACCAACGCCGCCTTCCACAACGTGCGGAAGGTGCGCCAGTCGGTCGGCGAGATCCTCACCCGCCTCCGCTCGGCCGCGAACCGGGCCGAGGCCGCAGCCCGGCTGAAGGAGAGCACCGGCTACGAGGCCAGCACCCGGCGGATGGAGACCCTCGACCCGTTCCTCAAGAAGAAGGGCTACGCGCTCTTCGACGCATTCAATTCCGACACCTGTGCCGTGGGCCAGGTGCTGGCCAACCACACCGGCATCGCCTTCACCAGCGGCAACCACACCTCCGACTACGTGCCCGTGCTGGCCCTCGGCCCGGGCTCCGAACGGATTGGCGGCTTCTTCAAGAACACCGATCTCTTCGCCTACTACCTCGACTTCGCGGGCCTTTCCTTTCGCAACCCGCAGGAACCCCTCGTCGCCGGCGCCTGCCAGGCCCCGACCACCGAGAACGTCGCCGAGTACCTGGCTTGAGCCGGCGGCGACCGCCTCCCACCTCAGCGCCGGAGGTGGCGTTCGGCGAAGGCCAGGAACTGACGCCAGTCGTAGGGTTCGACCGAGTGTCCGCCGGGTCGGTTGTGGTAGGCGACATCCCCTTCGGTCAGGGCGGTGCCCACCGGCGGCGGCGTCGGTGAATCCAACCCCTTCTTTCCGAGCAGGCGGTACACTTCCGAGGCGTGGTGGGCCGAGAGGTATTCGCCGACGGGATCGGCCCACAGGTCCTCGGCTCCGCTCGCGACATACAGGGGCCTCGGGGCGATACAGGCCAGCAACTCATGCTGGTCGATGGGCAGGTCGGCCTCGTTGCGGGCAAATCGGGCGGCGTTGCGGCACAACCAATACGGGAACCGAGTCACCATCTTCTCCATGTTCTCGCCGAAATCCCGCTTCCACAGGGCCGCCCCGGCGCACCCCGACTGGGCCGAGATCACCAGCGCGAACCGTGTGTCTTGTGCGGCCGTCCAGAGGGCGGCCTTGCCCAGCTTGGAATGCCCCAGGATCGCCACCCGCCGGGCGTCCACGTCGGTGTCGCTCTCGAGGTAGTCCATCGCCCGCGACCCGCCCCAGGCCACGGCCGAGATCACCCCCCATTCGTAGGACTGCGGGAAGCTCTGCCCTTCCCGATAGAACAGCGGATGGATCCCCTTGAGGAACTCCACCTCGTTGTGGCGGACCAGGTCGGACTGCGGCACCACCACCAGGCCGAAACCGCGCTGGAGCAACTCCTGGATCGGCACTCCGTTGCGCAGGAACCCGGGGCGCTCCGGATGCGGGTCATGACCGTCGTCCCGCGTGCCGGAGAAACTGTGCAGCAGGAACACCGGGGAGGGCTTGCCGGAGCCATTGGGGGTGATGACGAGGATGCGCAAATCGACCTCGCCCCGGGCGTTGTGGAAGCGCAACTGGACATCCTTGCGGGTGGCCTGGCCGCCGAGAAAGCGCCGATCGGTCTTCAGCAGTTCCGTCGTGGTCCGGACCGGGACCTCGGGTGACGGCACCACCCCGTAGAGGAGGTTGCCGAAGAGGGCGATCAACTGCGGGCGCCGGTTCTGGAACCAGTCCTGCGGATCGGTGATGGGCCGGCCCTCGGCGGACACCAGCACCGGGGGAAGGCGATAGGGCGGCACCTTCGACTCCTCGCGGATGACGTCGAGGTCGTGGTTCTTGGGTTCGTCGGCCGCCACGGGATGAACCCGCAGGAGACAGGCCATCCCCCATGCAAGCAGACGCAACCATTGGAGTTTCATGGCGACCCGGATCCTTGGGCATCGGACGCGGCCTGTCGCGATCATTCCCCTGGCCCGGCCCGGTGGAACCCGGAGGGTGGACCTCGACCCGATGGAGATGATGGACAGCTTCGGGAGCCCGGACGGATCGGGACGACTGGCCCGGCAGGATGCTTCCTCCAAAGGTGCCGGCATCCGCGCCGGCCCATCCTGAGCCATCCTCAATCGTCAACGCCCCGGCGCCCCGACCGTCCACACCTCGGGCGAGCGGACCCCGGGGCGCACCTCGCCGCTGGGCAGCCACCAGTGCCCGAGCCAAGGCACGGCCGGCAGGGTGACCCGCGAGACCGGCGGATCTTCGAGGCGTACCCAGCGGTCGGCCCCGGGGTCGAAGGCCCAGGCCTCGCGCGGGAATCCCGGATGCCGGTCCAGCGGCCGGAATCCGGCGAGGGATCCGTCATCACCCCCGAGGAGCAGGAACCGGCCGTCGATCCCAGGAGCCGGCGACGCGGCGGCGGCACAGGGCCGCGGCAAATCGGCCAAGCGTTTCCAGCCGCGCCCGGGGTGGTAGCGCCACGCGTCGCGCAGGTAGCGCCGCTTCACCCCCGGGCCCCCGTCGCCGGTGACGATCGGTTCCAGCGCGCATCCCCCGAACAGGAAGAAGCCCGGGTCGGCCGGGGCGGCGATGGCGAGGATCCGGGGTTCGGCCGGCAGGTCGGGCACCGCCGTCCAGACGGACCGATCGCGCCCCCGCCCCGAAGCATCCCAGGCGAACACCCGGGCCGAGGCCCGGCGCTCCCCCGGCTCCGCCGACCCGCAGGCCACGTACACCATCCCGGCCGAGTCCATCGCACCGGCCGCGTGGGCCAGCGGGATCGGGAGGTCGGCGGGAATCCGCTCGTCACCCCGCAGCCAACCACGACGGCGAACCCGCAGGCGCGGCGACTTCCAGTCGAGGGCCCGGACCTCGGCAACCGGGCCCCGGGCATGGCTGCCGCCCAGGCACAGCACGCGGCCCGCGACCGTCAGCGACACCCCATAGGCCCTCGGCGCGGGCAACCGGCCCGCCCGGATCCAGGTTCCCTCCGGCCGCTCGAGGACCCACACGGTGTCGGTCCAGACCTTGGTGCCGCCCTCCCACGGTGGACGATCCGGGAACTGGGCCCCGCCGGCCACCACCAGCGCTCCGCCCGAGACGCCCGCGAACGGCGCGGCCACGCCCACCGGATCCGGCAGCGGCGAGGCCTGCCGCCACTCCACGGCCGGGCCCGCCGCGAGGCCAACCGCCGCGAGGCCAACCGCCGCAAGCCCCGCAACGCCCACCCGCCGGACCCCATCGATCCACCCAACCAACCTCCATGGGCTTCGACGGCCCCGGGAGGACGATGCACTTCGCAGAGGCGTTGGGGACATGACCGCCCAATCGTCCACCTCCCGGGCGCCCAGGCAATCCTGTGGTGGGCGACGCTGGGGGAGGCCCCTTCGCCGGAGCCTCCGGGAACCTCCCGGGTAGCGGCGTGGAACGACCGCCCGAACCCGCTTGCCAAAGCATCAGTCCCGGGGTTGGGTGGCGACACTCCCATGAACCGCTCCACCTGCCCCTGGAACGGCCTCCGGATCGGCGGCCTCGCCCTGTCGCTCCTCGGCCCCCTCGGCACGGGCCCGCTGATGGCCCAGACCGACGACTTCAACGACGGCAACGACACCGGTTGGTCCCACTACGAGCCCCTGAACGCGTTTGGGGCCGGCGGATCCTACCAGGTCTCGGGCGGCCTCTACCGGCTGAGCGCCCCCGGCAGCCCGGCCCCCGAGTTGATGGGCCCGCAGCGCATCGGAAGCCTCCGGCCCGAGAAGACCTACACCCGCGCGCGCGTCCAGGCGGAGATCACCGGCTGGCGCACCGACATCAACCAGGCCTTCGGCCTGATCGGGCGGGCCGCCAACCTCGGGCTCGGCACCACCGAGGGCTACACCTACAACTACAACTCAGTTTCGGGCTACCATCAGCTCAACCTTGTGCAGAACGAGCAGGCCACCCGGCAGGTCAACGAGTCGCCCTTCCCGCTCAACCCGGCACACCGCTACCGGATGGTCTTCCAACTGGCCGGGTCTATCCTGATGGGACAGCTCTACTCGACCACCAACGCCAGCATCCCCCTGCACACGGTGGCCGGCATGGACGAGAACTTCTCCCAGGGCCTTTCGGGCGTCTTCGCCTTCGCGTTGACGGCCGACCACGCGCTCGACACGCGCTTCGACAACTACGCCGCCGACGTGCCAAGCCCGCTGCGGGCCACCGTGCGCGACGCCAGCCCGGCCGTGGGTGAATCGCCGACCGAGCCCATTGCCTCGGTCACCGTGCGCCTCGCCGACCTCGAGACCTCGGTCAACCCCGGCTCCGTCCGGCTGGAGGTCGACGGCAAGACCGCCGACTTCGAGCTGGCCGAGGCCCCGATGGGCTACCGCGTCGTGCACACGCCCTCCAAGCCGTTGGATCCCAAGACGGGCCACAAGGCCCGCATCGCCTTCGAGGACGAGACCGGCCTGCAGACCTTCGAGTGGATCTTCGGCGCCCCCGAGCCTCCGGCGCCCGCGACCGTGCTCCTGGCCTCCGACACCCTCGCCGGTCCCGCGGCCCCGGTCACCGACGCCCGCCTCGACCCCGCCACCCGCACCTTCCGCCTCCCCCTGTCCGGCACCGCCCGCTTCTTCCGCCTCACCGACACCCAGACCCGCCGCTGGGTCCGCACCCAGATCCAGGCCGACCAACTCGTGCTCACCTACGAGTGACCCCCAAAGGGGTCGGTCCTCACTATTGACACAAATGGGGCCAGGGTAACACCAGCGCCGACCGGCGTGTCCATGCGGTTCGAGGACGGGCCGGCGGCTCAGCGGGCCGGGAGGAGATCGGCCAGCGCCGGCGCGGGCCGGCGCCCGAAGGCGAAGCCCATCGAAGCCTGGATGGGGTAGCCGCAGACGCAGGACGCACTGGCCTCGGGGATCACCACGCCACCCTCGACCGGGAGGATGTTGAGCCAGCAGCCCGGCCGGGTCGGCGCGAGCCGGGTGAAGGAACCGTCGCTGAACCGGAACACCGTGGGGTTGTCGGCCCGGAAGAGCAGGCCGTCGCCCGTGCCGGTCATGCCGCCGCAGGCGTGGCCCGGGCGTTTGAGGATCCAGCCGCCCGCGTCGCCCGGGGGACGCCAGGGCTTGCCGGTGTCGATGGCGAAGACCCCGCTTTCGAAGGAGACCAGATCGGGAAGCACCACCGGGCGCTTCACCTGCTGGCCATGGTAGAGGTCGTGCACCGGGTTGAGGCCCGAGGCGGCCCAAGACTCGGCCCCGTCGGAGGCGCGCCAGCACCGGAGATGGTAGGCCGCCTGCGATCCGGCACTCCGCGCACCGGAGAGGAACAGGCGTCCACCGGAGACGGCCAACCCGAGGATGTCCTCGGCCTCGGGCCAGCGCAGGGGCCGCTCCCAGAGCCGGCGTCCGTCGGCCGCGTCGAGGCAGACCACGGCGGCGTCCTCCAGCAGGTCGGCGCAGGTCAGGCGGCCCGTCCGGTCGGCGCGGGCCTTCGCACCCCGGGCCTCGATCCCGTACACCCGGCCGGCCTCCGCGCAGAGCGTGGCGTTCACCCAGGCCCCCTCGGTCGGGACGGTCCAGTCGGCGCCGTCGCCCGACTCGGAGGGTCGGAGCAACGCCTTCGAGCACACCATCGGACGGCGGGACCGGTACTCGAGGTCCACCAACTCGTAGGCCTTGAGGGTGCGGGGAGCCTCCGGGAACAGCGAACTGGCCAGGAGCTTCCCGCCGCTGCGCGCCACCCAGCCCCAATGGCGACCCGGGATGGGATGAAGCCGCCTCCGCACCACCGAACCCGACCGCCCATCGACCTCCCAGAGCGCGCCATCGACCGCGGCCCAGAGCCGGGACCCGTCGTCCGCCAGCACCAGGTAGCCGCCATCGTAGGGCATGGCGTAGCGCATCGCCTCGGGCAACGCGATGGACCAGCGGACCGTGCCATTGCGGGCGTCGGTGCCGATCAACCCGTCCTCGGCGACCGAGACCACGAGGCCGCCAGCCGCCAGCGGAGCATGGCCCCGCGTGTGCCGGTCGGGCATCCGCTCCGGGCCGTGGCCGCCGAACCACTGCAGGCGGGGCGAACCGCGCAGGGACTGGCCGGTGGCGCAGGTGTTGCCGGGCGTGCCGTACTGATGCGACCAGGCACCGGCGGTGGGATCGGGGTCCGCCGCCGTCGCCCGGCCATCGATCACCACGACCCCGGAGGGACCCGGGCAGGCCAGGCGGAGGGCCTCGGCGCGGTCCGATCCCTCGGCGAGCACCAGGTTGAACAGATGATCGGCCACCGGCAGCGGTTCACCGGACCGTCGGACGACCACCGAGGCGCGGGATCCCAACCAACCGCGGTCGGCGAGTTCGCTGCGGACCGCCTCCGCCTCGGACGCCTCCACCGCGAAGGTCCATCGCAGGCCCGAACCCTCCATGAGGGCGGCCCGCACCCGCGCACCGTCGGCGCCGGCCCCGGGGCCCCGCAGGGACAGGCCCCACCCGGGCCCGGAAGACAGGCGCACGAGGCCCTCGGCCACCCCCTCGGGCAGCATCAGCCGCCCGGTGGACATCGGCGGGACACGCCGGGCCTCGGCCGGTGCGACGGCCGCGGCACCGGCGGGCCGGAAGGCGCGGATCCGTCCGTCGGCCAGCGAGGCGACGAGGGCCGCCCCATCGGCGGCCAACGCCACCACGGGCGCCTCGACCGGCAGGGACTGGTCCACCGCGCCGGTGTCGAGCCGCATCGCGACGACCTCCCGGGCGGTGCCGACATAGACCCGGCGACCGGCCACGATGACCGCGGTGCCGCCGTCGACGGCCCGCTTCCAGACCACCGCGCCACCCGGATCACCCCCGGCCGCTCGCATCGCGGAACGGTCCAGCGCCAGGACCTCCCGCTCGTTGAGCAACAGGCTCGTCGTCGGGGTCACCGCCAGCTGTCGGCCCGGGAAGGAGACCACCTTCGCCCCGGCCTGAAGGTCCCCGCGGGCCAGCGTCCCGGTGGCGCCTGGCCCCGAGAAGCTCTCGGTGCCGGAGACGACGGCGAGCGTGCCGGTCGATCGCGACAACTCCCGTCGGAAGGCCCCGTCGGACTTGCGGTGGAGGCGGGGTTCGGCCCGGCCGTTGGGCACGATGAGGTCCGCGCCGGCGTCCACCAGGTAGCCCTGGGGCGACACGTTGCCGAGATGGCGACGCCACCGGAGACGGCCGTCCGAGGCGTCGAGGGCCACCAGGTAGGTGCCCTCCAGCGGGAAGAGCCCCGCCGTCGCGTGGACGATGCCCTCCGAGACGAGCAGGCCCGTGCGGATCGGATGCGGGCTCACCAGCCGGCCGTTTCCGGAGATCCACGGCTCATCCGGTCCCGGAGCCACCGACCAGACCACCTGCCCGTCCCTCAGGTCCAGGGCCTGCACCCGTCCGTCGTCGGAGCCCACGAAGACGCGCCCTCCGGCGATGGCCGGGGCGAAGCGCACCGGCCCGCCACAGAACCGCCGCCACCGCGTCCGGCCGGTGTCCCGGTCCACGCAGCGGACCTCGTCGGAGGTCGTGCCGAACACCACCGCGCCGTCGGCGACCACCGGCACCGGGGCGAGGTCGTCGGCGGCCCGCGACACCAGCGGCCGGTCGATCTTCTGCCAGAGACTCCCGCGCGCCTCCGCCGCCCACGCCGGTTCCGGCGTGCCCGTCTCGACCACCCACGCCGCCACCAGCGCCCCCTCCGGCCCCGCCGCCACCGCCGCCGACCGCCCCGCATCCCCCCGCGCCGTCGGCCACTCCGCCCGCGCCCCCAGGACCGCCAACCCCATCGCCACGCCCCACCAAAAGGGGTCGGTCCTCACTATTGACACAAACTCCCGGATCATGGCGCCCTCACTGGATGCTCCCGCCCCCGATCTCTCGGACCGGCACGCCCACCTCGCGCGGCACCGTGGCCACCGGGTCCAGCTCGACGGGGAGCCGCTCGGGTGCCCCGGCCAGCTCGGCGGTGTCGCGAGCCCCGGGCAGCAGGCGCGCGTTGAAGGAGCCCACGGCGCTGTTGTAGGCCTTCGACGCCCCTTCCAGCCCCTTGCCCATCTTCTCGAGATGCTCGGCGAAGACGCCGATGCGCGTCAGCAGCTCGCGGGCGCTGTCGCCGATGCGGCGCGCGTTCTCGTTGAGCTTGGCCTGCTGCCACTGGAGGGCGCAGGTCCGCAGCAGCGCCAGCAGGGTCGAGGCCGTGGTGAGGATGACGCGCTTGTCGAGGGCCTCGGTGTAGATCGTGGCGTCCTCCTCGAGCGCGGCGATGAGCCCGCTCTCCAGCGGCACGAAGAGCACGGTCACCTCGACGCCCCCGCCGAGGGCCTCGGCGTATCGCCGGGAGGCCAGGGCGCGCACGTGGTTCCGCAACGCCTGCGCATGGGTGGCCCGGCGCGCAAGCCGATCGGCCTCGGGCAGGGCCGGGTCGAGCGAATCGAGGTAGGCGTTCATGGGGACCTTGGCGTCGATGGGCACGAAGCGCCCGCCCGGGAGCCGCACGGTCATGTCGGGACGCAACAGGTTGCCCGAGTCGCCCTCGACGCTCGACTGCTCGCCGAAATCCACGTTGGCCACGAGGCCGGCCAGTTCGGCGATGTTGCGCAGGGACACCTCGCCCCACCGGCCGCGCTGGCGGTTGTCGCGCAGCGCGCTCGAGAGGGTCTGCGCCGCGCTCGAGGCCCGCTGCTGCAGTTCGGCGACCTGCCGGAGCTGCTCGCCCAGCGCCTTGGCGTCGCCCTCACGCCGCTCGCCAAGCTCCTTGACGAGCTGCTCGTTGCGGGCCAACTGCTCCTTGAGCGGGGTGAGGGTCGCGTCGATGGCCTTCTGGCGCGCCTCGAGTTCGGCCTGCGAGAGTGTCCGCTGGCCGTCGAACTGATCCTTGGCCTGTCGGAGGAGCTGCTCGGCGGCCTGACGGAGCACGTCGGCCCCGGTGGCCTTGAAGGCCTCGGTCAGGGCCGTGCGCGACTGCTCGACGGTGGCCCGGAGTTCCGCGATGGACCGCTCGCGCTCCGCGATCCGCTCCGCGACGGCGCGCTGCTCCTGCTGCGCCTCAGCCCGCGCAGCGGACTCCTGGTCGGCCCGGGCCCGTTCGGCCTCGACCTGCGCCCGAAGCTCCAGACCCTGCTGCTGCACCGCCTCGAGCGTCGCCCTGGCGGCCGCCTCGGCCTGCCGGGCAGCCCCGGCTTCCTGGCGCAACCCACCGGCCTCGGACCGGGCGACCGCCAGTTCGGCCTGCAAGGTCTCCGCCGCCCGGGCCGCGGCCCGCGCCCGCTGGTTCAGGACGACCGCGGCCACCACGCCCCCGAGCACCCCGCCGACCGCGATCCCGCCCACCCACGACATCGCATCCATGGGAGCAACCTACCCTTGAAACCGCACGCGGGTCGATGACAACCCCGGCACGGCCTCGATCTCCTCGGCGCCTCAACCCTCTTGCTCCGGCGCGGGCCCGGCAATAGGCTCTTGGAGGTGCCCCACCCCGCCAGCCAAATCGTCCCGTGCCCGGGTCCCTTGTCCCGGCGCAGCTTCCTGCAGCTGGGTGGGCTCGGGGCGGTGGGCCTCGGCCTGTCCGATCTCCTTGAATTGCGGGCCCGCGGGGCCGAGCCGGGCGCGACGCCCGAGGACCGGGCCGTGATCTTCATCTGGCTGCCCGGGGGTCCGTCGCAGCTCGACACCTACGACATGAAGCCGGACGCCCCCGCCGAATACCGGGGCGACTTCCGGCCGATCCGCACCAACGTCCCGGGCATCGACCTCTGCGAGCTGTTCCCGCGCCAGGCCAAGATCGCCCACCGCTTCACGCTGGTGCGGTCGGTCTGCCACGACTTCGCCGACCATGGCGGGGCGCACAAGCGCTTCATGACGGGCCGCGTACCAGCCACGCCCACCGAGTTCGTCAACGATGCCCCGGCCGTGACCTCCATCGTCACGCGGATGCTCGAGTCGCGCCGGCGCAGCCCGCTGCCCGCCTGCGTGGCCGGGGTGGATGACGGCCGCAGCCACATCGACGTCTTCAGCCTCGGATCGGCCTACCTCGGCCCCTCGCAGACGCCCTTCATCGTCGCGGGCGACCCGAGCCGTCCGGACTTCCGGATCAAGGACCTGGAGGTCGCCCAGGCCGCCGCCACCCGTCTCGACGACCGGCTGCACCTGCTTTCGTCCATGGACCGGCTGAGGCGGGACCTCGACGCGAGCGGCACGGTGGCGGCGATGGACCGCTTCAACCAGCGGGCCCTGGGCATGCTCACCAGCGCGGAGGTCCGCGACGCCTTCGACCTGTCGCGCGAGCCGCAGTCGGTGCGCGAGCGGTACGGCTGGCATGCCTACGGGCAGCGCGGGCTCCTGGCCCGGCGGCTAGTCGAGGCCGGTTGCCCCTTCGTGACCATGGTCTGGGAGAACCCCTTTCCCGGGAAACCCATCCCGGCCGGCTGCACGTACAACTGGGACTCCCACGCGGTCAACTGCCACATCTTCGACGACTCGCGTTGGCGCTTCCCGGTCTACGACCAGGCCGTCAGCGCCCTGATCGACGACCTCTACGACCGGGGCCTCGACCGGAAGGTGCTGCTGGTGGTGACCGGCGAGTTCGGTCGCACCCCGCGCCTCGAGCGCAACCGGGGCACCGAGACCAAGGTGGTGCAACCCGGCCGCGACCACTGGCCCCAGTCGATGAGCTTTCTGGTGGCCGGCGGCGGCATGCGCACGGGCCAGGTCGTCGGGGCCACCAACTCGAAGGCCGAGCATCCGGTCGAGCGGGTGCTCTCGCCCAACGACCTGTGGGCCACGGTCTACCGGCACCTCGGCATCGACTACCACGAATCGCTGCTCGACCTCGGCGGACGCCCGATGCCGATCCTGCCCTTCGGCGCGCCGATCCCGGAGCTGCTGCCGAGCGGAGCCTAGACCGGCTCCCCTCGCCGACCGTCCGCCCCCCGACCTCATGAACCCCTTGCCGCCGGTCCTGTCCCGACGCGGGTTCCTCAGGTGGACAGCCATGCTGCCATGGGTGGCCACGCCGGGCCGGGCGGACGACACGCCCCTGCGGGCTGCCATCATCGGGCACACTGGCCGGGGCGACTATGGCCACGGGCTCGAGGGCATCTTCAAGGGCCGGCCCGGGATCGACCTGGTCGCCGTGGCCGATCCGGTGGAGGCGGGCCGGAAGCGGACGGGGGCGGCGGTCGGGGCCAGGGCGACCTACGCCGACTGGCGTGAGATGCTGGTCCGCGAGCGGCCCGCCCTGGTATCCATCGCGATGCGCCACGCCGACCAGCACGCGGACATCGCCCTCGAATGCCTGCGCGCCGGAGCCCATGTGTATGTCGAGAAGCCCTTCACCCGGGACGCCGCGGAGGCCGACGAGGTGCTCGCCGAGGCCGGCCGGCAGGGGCTCCGGGTCGCCGTCGCCCACACGATGCGGATGGCGCCCGCGACCCGGGCCCTGCGCGAGGCGCTGGCCGCCGGGGCGATCGGAGACCTGCGGGCCATGCGCGCCCACGGCAAGCAGGACGCCCGCGCCGGCGGCGAGGACCTCATGGTGCTGGGCACCCATCTGCTCGACCTCATGCGCAGCGTGGCCGGGGATCCCCGATGGTGCTCGGCCGTCGTGCAGCAGCAGGGCCGGGCCGTCGGGCCGGCCGACCGCCGCCAAGTCAAGGACGAGGTGGGCTGGGTGGCCGGAGACCAGGTGGACGCGCGGTTCGGCTTCGACCACGGCGTGATCGGCACCTTCACCAGCGACGGCCGCCTGCGAGAGACCTCCGGCCATTGGGGCATCGAGTTCGTCGGCAGCCGGGGCACGGCACGCCTGCTCTGCGACCTGGTGCCCCGGGCCTTCGTGCGTTCGGGTTCGGCCGGATCTCCGGAGGGACGCGGCGAGGACTGGAAACCCCTCGGGCCCGAATCGCCGGCCGGCACCGCCCCGGCGGTCCCGGGAACCGGGGCCATCGACCACAACGCGGCGCCGGTCACCGATTGGCTGGCGGCCATCCGTTCCGGCCGGGAGCCCGAGTGTGGCGGCCGCAACGGCGCATGGGCCGTCGAGATGGCGATGGCCGTCCACGCCTCGTCGCTTGCCCGGGCACGCGTGGACCTGCCGCTGGCCCGACGGACCCACCCGCTGGGTGGTGGTTGAACCGGGCCGTCGCAGTCCATGGCCCCCCGGGTCACGGCCTTTCGGCTGGCAGGCCCGGGGCTCGGACGACAGGCTCAGCCCGATGCCCCACCGGTCGAGCCCCGGCTGCACCCCGAGCAGCGCTCCAAAGGTTCCCCACGCGATGCCTGGGCACCATCCCCCAACGCCCCGCCGGCGATCCGGGCCGACGCGGATCGCCCTCGTCGCCGCCATGGTCGTCGTCATCGCCGGCCTCCTGCCGCTGTCCGCCGGGGACCTGACACGGCGGGCCGGCAGGCCACCCGGGACGGCGTCGAAGCCCAACCTGCTCTTGATCGTCTCGGATGACCAGGCCTGGACCGACCACGGGTTCATGGGGCACGCGTCGATCCGAACGCCGCACCTCGACCGGCTCGCCGCGAGGTCGGCGTGCTTCACCCGCGGTTATGTGCCCTCGAGCCTGTGCTGTCCCAGCCTCGCCTCGCTCGTCACCGGCCGGTACCCGCACCAGCACGGCGTGGTCTGCAACGACCCGCCGAGGCCGCCCGGGACACCGGCCGCCGGCTTCTACCGGAGCGAGGCCTACCGCGCGGGACGCGAGCGGCTCTCGTCCTTCCTCGAGGCGACGCCCACGCTGCCGCGGATCCTGCGGGACCACGGCTACCTGAGCTTCCAGAGCGGCAAGTGGTGGCAGAACGACTTTGCCCGTGGCGGGTTCACGCACGGCATGACCCGGGGCGACCGGCACGGCGACGCGGGCCTCGAGATCGGCCGCGTGACGATGAAGCCGATCGAGGACTTCGTGGCGATGGCCGAGGAACAGGGCCGGCCTTGGATGGTCTGGTACGCTCCCATGATGCCCCACGACCCGCACACGCCCCCGGAACGGTTCCTGGCGCGGCACCGCGACACGGCGCCCTCGCTGCCGGAGGCAAGGTACCGGGCGATGGTCGAGTGGTTCGACGAGACCTGCGGGCAGCTGCTCGGGTTCCTCGAGCGGCGCGGATCGGCCACCAACACCGTGGTGGTCTTCGTCACCGACAACGGCTGGATCACCGACCCGCAGACCGGACGCTACGCCCCCCGCTCGAAGCAAAGCCCCTACGACGGCGGCCTGCGGACGCCCATCCTGGTGTCGTGGCCGGGACGCGTGGCCCCGAGACGCGACGACACCCATGCCGTCTCCAGCCTCGACCTGATGCCCACGCTGCTGAAGGCCGCCGGCGCGACACCACCACCCGGGCTGCCCGGCATCGACCTGCTCGACCGGGCCGCCGTGCGCCGGCGGACCTCGGTGTCGGGCGAGTGCTTCACCCACGACGCCGTGGACCTCGACCACCCCGAGTCCGGCCTGCGCTGGCGCTGGATCGTGCGCGACGGCTGGAAGCTCATCCTGCCGGCGCCGTGGAACGAGCCCGGGGCCCGGCCTGAGCTGTACCGCATCGCCAACGATCCCTTCGAGCGGGCCGACCTCGCCGCCCGCCATCCCGGGCAGGTGGACCGGTTGCGCCGGCAGCTCGAGAAGGACTGGAAGCCCGCCTGGCCCTGAGCACGCGCCGTCGTCGAGAGGAGGTGCGCCCGTGATCTCCCGATGGACTTGGCCCGGGCGAAGGAGCAGGATCACGTCGATTTCCACCGACGGATCCCCGGACCATGAGACGCAGGCGATTCCATCCCCAGGGAGCGGTGCTGGCGACGCTGGTCGTCGCCTGGATCGCAGGCCGGACGCCCGGGGCGGCGCAGGACACGCAGGATGCCGGCTCCATCCCGCCCCCGCGGACCACGCCGGCCGCGGGCTCCCCCGGACCACCGGCGATCGCCGCCAAGGCCCGCGACTGGTGGGCCTTCCAACCGCTGCGCAAGCCCTCTCCCCCGGCCAGGCCGGCCGCCTCGGCGATCGACGCCTTCCTCGACGAGGCGATCGATGCCGCCAGCCTGAAGGCCTCGCCCGAGGCCGACCGACCGGCCTGGCTGCGGCGTGCCACCTTCGACCTGACCGGCCTGCCCCCGACGCCGGCGGACCTCGGGCGCTTCCTCGCGGACACCACGCCGGGCGCCTTCGAGCGGGTGGTGGACCGCCTGCTGGCCTCGCCGGCCCACGGGGAGCACTGGGCCCGGCAGTGGCTCGATGTCGTGCGCTACGCCGACTACCACGATGCCGACCCCGCCGCACGCAACGCCAGCTGCGAGCCGCTCGAGGCCTGGCGCTACCGGGACTGGGTGGTGGGCGCCCTCAACCACGACCTGCCCTACAGGCGGTTCGTGGGCCTGCAGGTCGCGGGCGATCTCGAGGACGACCCGATGTCGGCCATCGCCACCGGGTTCCTGGTCAATGGGAGCTGGGACCGGGGCGACGCCGACAAGGAGAAGCTCGTCAGCGACATGGTCGACGACCAGATCGACACCATCGGCAAGGCCTTCCTCGGCCTGACGCTGGGCTGCGCCCGTTGCCACGACCACAAGACGGACCCGGTCTCCACCCGCGACTACTACGCGCTGGCCGGCATGTTCTACAGCACCCGCATCCTCGAGGAGCTCGGGACCAAGGGCGGCGAGATCACCCTCCGGCGCATCCCGCTGGTGCCGGCGGAGGTGGCGGCCGAGCGTGACCGCCATGTGGCCCGGCTGGAGGTGCTCAAGGGACGACTGGCCGCGCTGGACCGACTCAGGCCGCCGCTGGCCACCAACCATCCCTCGCGCCTTGAACTGCTCGCCGAGCGGCGGGCCCTCGAGGCCTCCATGCCCCCGGCCTACCCCACGGCGCTCAGCGCCGCGGAGGGCGGCATGCCCGGAGGCCTCTTCCCGAACCTGCAGGACGTCCCGGTCCACGTGAGGGGCAGCTACACCCGGCTCGGTCCGGTGGTGTCGCGGGGCCTGCCGGCCTTCTTCGCCGGGGCGAACCCCGGGCCGGTGCCCAAGGGCAGCGGCCGCCAGGAGCTGGCGGACTGGCTGTCCTCGGCGGACAATCCGCTCACGGCCCGCGTGCTGGTCAACCGCGTCTGGCAGGGGCATTTCGGCGCCGGTCTGGCACCCACGCCCAACCACCTGGGCCTCGGTTCCGAGCCGCCCAGCCACCCGGCCCTGCTCGATTGGCTGGCCGCGGCCTTCCTCGAGGATGGCGGATCGATCAAGGCGCTCCACCGCAGGATCATGACCTCGGCGGCCTACCGGCGGTCCGCCGTCGTCACGCCGGCACAGGCCGAGGTCGATCCGGCCAACCGCTGGCTGGCGCGCTTCCCCCGGCGACGCCTGCCCGCCGAGTCCATCCGCGACGCGTTGCAGGAGGTCTCCGAAGGCCTCGACCGGTTCCCGGGCGGACCCGCCGCCGCCGATCTGTCGGTGCCCCGGCGCTCGCTCTACGTGCAGACGGCCCGCTGGGACCGCGGCACCTTCGCCGCCCTCTTCGACGCGGCCAATCCAGACGCCTCGGTCGACCGGCGCGACGTTTCGACGGTGGCCCCGCAGGCGCTCTTCCTGCTCAACCACCCGTTCGTCGCGCAACGCGCCGGAGCGCTGGCCGAACGGACCTCGCGCGAGGCCGGACCCGACCCCGGCGCCCGGATCCGCTGGCTGCACCGGGCGCTCTTTGCGCGGGAGGTCCGACCGGCCGAAATGGCCGTCGCGCTCGATCTCCTGGCTCGGCTCGGCGGCACCGACGCCGGGCATGCCTGGCGCGACTACGTGCACGTCCTCCTTTGCAGCAATGAGTTCATCCACCTCGACTGAACCGGGCGGCGACGCAGGCGGGCCTCCACGGTCTCCCCGACCCTGGGGCCCGCCCGGCTCCCGGCGCCACTGGCTGGCGCGCTCGGGGGCCGGCTTCGGCCTCATGGCCCTGTCGGGCCTGCTGGGCGGACCGGGACCGGCCCCTGCCGCCGCGGCCGGGGCCGTCCGAACCGGCTCCCCCTCGGCCGTCCGGCCGCCACACTTCCGCCCCCGCGCCCGCCGGGTGATCTTCCTGTACATGCCGGGCGGGCCATCCCACGTGGATCTTTTCGATCCGAAGCCCCGCCTCGAGCGCGAGAACGGGCGCCCCCTGCCCTTCGCGAAACCCCGCCTTGAGCGCACCCGCACGGGCAACCTGCTGGCCTGCCCGTGGCACTTCGTCCGCCAGGGACGTTCGGGCATCCCCGTCAGCGAACTCCTGCCGCGGATCGGCGCCCGGGTGGACGATCTCTGCATCATCCGCTCGATGGTGGCCGACAACATCAACCACACCGGGGCGGCCCTGCAGCTGTGCACCGGGGAGCAGGCGTTCTCGCGACCCAGCATGGGCTCATGGCTGACCTATGGACTGGGCACCGAGAACCAGGATCTTCCCGGGTTCGTGGTCGTCAGCCCCGCGGCCGTCTTCCAGGGCGGCCAGCTGTGGTCGTCGAGCTTCCTGCCCAGCGCCTACCAGGGAACCCTCATCCGCGACCTCGACCACCCGATCGCCAACCTCGGCGACCCCCGGGGCGACCCGTCTCGGCAGCGGACCAAGCTCGACGCCCTGAAACGTCTCAACGAGATCCACCGGGACGACCGCGCGGACGACGGGGGACTCGACGCGCGGATCGCCTCCTTCGAGCTTGCCTTCCGCATGCAGCGCGAGGCGCCCGAGGCCTTCGACCTCTCCCGGGAGAGCGCCGCCGTCCACCGGCTGTACGGCACCGACGACCCGACCACCTCGCTCTTCGGGCGGCAATGCCTGCTGGCCCGGCGGCTTGCCGAGCGGGGGGTCCGCTTCATCCAACTCTTCGACGCACCCCGCAACAACGCCTGGGACCACCATGGCGGCCTGCGGCAGGAGCTGCCCCGGCGGTGCGCCGCCGTCGACCAGCCGATCGCCGCGCTGCTGCAGGACCTCGCCGCGCTGGGCATGTTGGAGGACACGCTGGTCCTCTGGGGCGGGGAGTTCGGTCGAACACCGACGGCCGAGGGGACCGACGGTCGCGAGCACCATCCGTTCGGGTTCACGATGTGGATGGCCGGGGGCGGCGTGCGTGCGGGCCACGTCCACGGGGCGACCGACGAGTACGGTTGGCACGCGGTCGAGGACAAGGTGCATCTCCACGATCTCCACGCCACGATGTTGCACCTCCTCGGTCTCGACCACACCCGGCTGACCTTCCGCTGGGGAGGACGCGACCACCGCCTCACCGACGTCTACGGCGACGTGGTGCCGGGCCTGCTGGCCTGACACCCACCCCTCCCGAACCGGCACCCGCATCGGCGGGCCTCAGGCCTTGCCGTCGCGGATGTGCACCCAGCAGTGCACATGGGGATCGCCCCGGAAGTACCAGAGCATGTGCGGCCCCTCGATCTGCCAGACGTCCCAGACCCCGTCCTTGCCGAGGTCGTGGGCCTTGAAGTAGGCGAGGCTGAGGTTGCCGAGGCCCTGCGCCTCCACCAGCCGCATCGACTCCTCCGCATCGACCTGCCGGAAGGGCGCCAGAAGGTCCCGCAGCACCTGGCGCATCAGCCCCTTCTGGTCGGCGGTCAACTCGGAGCACGGCAATCCGGCAAGTCCCTCGCGCCGGCCGCTCAGGCGGACCGTCTCGGTGGCCCGCTCCCGACGGCTGTGGCCCTCCACCAGCGCCACCTGGCGCTGCCGGCCGTCGAGGGCCTGGAACAGCACGTTGGCCCGCCGGGCCTGGTACCAGAACACGTTGCCCGGGTGATCGGCCGGCTCCTCGTCGTTCGGGCCCGACTGGTGCCCATAGAAGATGGGTCCGCCGAAGGCCGTGCCGGCGACCGAGTCCCCGTCGCAGCGTCGCGTGCAATGGCGACCGGTGAGCACCAGCTCGAAGGCCCCGGTTCCGGGACGGCCGAAGAGGGCCACCGAGGTGCCGGCCTCGAAGCCCTTGCCCTCGGAGTCCTCGACCATCTGGCGCATCATCGCCTCGGCGTGGTCGGGATGGTGCAGCCGGCGGAAGATCTGGCGCACCAGGTCCTGCTGGTCGGGCCGGAGCGCCTCATGGATCGACCGCCCGGTGATCATCCAGTTGTTGTCGACCTTCTGCCGCAGCGGGTCGTCGAAGTCGCGGCACAGCAGGCGGCGCTGCACCTCGTCGAGCGAGCCATGGAGCTGGGCCGCCAGGGTCTCCGAGGTCGGGGCCGGGGCCGGGGTCGCCGCCCTCGCGGAGGAGGCCTCGCCCAGGAGGGCCAGCGGGATCGCGGCGGCCGTCGAGGCGAGGAAACGGCGGCGGTCGAGTGCGTTGGAAGCCCGAGACGCCTCGGGCGGGAACGTGATCGGGATCATGTCGGAGTCTGGAACGGATCGCCCGGCCCGCGCCAGTCCGGAAATCCGGCCGTGATCCACGAGGGCCAGGATCGGCCAGATGACGCCGCCGGGACCGGGCGGCCGGTGCGTCGGCACGAGGCGAGCCCCTCCGAACCCGTTCACCCAAGGGCCCATCTGGCGACCCAGGCCGGCCCGCCGATGCGTCGCGCGCTTCACGACGAGGCTACCCCGAGGCCACGGCAGGACGCGGGGATGCGGGTCCAACCCGAATGCACCCGGCCCCCGGCCAGCGGACCGGCGCGGACTTGCCCCTTGTCAGCCAGCTCTGTCGTGGCTTCAATAGGCATCAGTTCCCCGAGACCGCCATGAAACCTTCCCCCGTCCCCTTTCCCGGCCGTCGCCAGGCCTTCACGCTCATCGAGTTGCTGGTGGTCATCGCCATCATCGCAATCCTCGCCGGCATGCTCCTGCCGGCCTTGGCCAAGGCCAAGACCAAGGCGCAGGGCATCCAGTGCCTCAACCACACCAAGCAGCTCCAACTGGCCTGGATCATGTACGCCGAGGACCACCAGCAGCGGCTGGTTCTCAACGGCACCGGGGACCAGAAGGGCTGGGTTGCCGGCTGGATCATGGGCAACACGCCCGACGCCACGAACGTGAACCTGCTCCGGCCGCCCAACGGACTGCTCTGGCCGTACAACCAGTCGGCGACCATCTACCGCTGCCCCGCCGACCGCAGCACGGTACGGCTGGGCGGGCGCGATCATCCGCGCACCCGCAGCGTTTCGATGAACGGATTCATGAACGGCCAAAGCTGGCACACCGATCTCATGGCCAAGACCTGGCGCACCTTCCGCAAGCTGGGCGACATGCGCTCGCCCAGCCAGATGTTCGTCTTCATCGACGAGCGCGAGGAAAGCGTCGACGACGGCTACATCCTCGTCTCCATGGAACCCAACCAGCTCTGGGGCAACCTCCCGGCCGCCTACCACAACGGGGCCGCCGGCCTCAGCTTCGCCGACGGCCACTCCGAGGTCCACCGCTGGCTCGACGCCGGCACCCTTCGCAAAGGCGTCGCCGGCGACCGCAAGGCTCCCCGCGACGTCCCCTGGATCCAGCAGCGCGGCAGCGAGTCCATCGAGTAACCCAATGGGGTCGGTCCTCACTATTGACACAACCGGAACCAACCGAAACCACTCCGTCGACGGACATGCCCATTGAGGCTGCGGACGGTCCCCATTACCGAGGCCGAGGTCAGTCTCCAGGTGCAGACCGTATCCCTGCCCTTCCGATCGCGGATGCTCCTGAACCGCAGGCAGGCCTTGTTCCGCGGGACGGCTTCCCACAGACTTGGTGGCTTTCCGTGGATCACAACCTCCCAAACGCCATCGCAGGCCTGCTGGTCGGCGTCGTCGTCGGCGCCACCGGCGTCGGCGGGGGCGCACTCATGACCCCGGTGCTGGTCCTCCTGTTCGGGGTGGCCCCGCAGACTGCGGTCGGGACGGACCTTCTCTTCGCCGCCCTGACCAAGATCTTCGGGACGGCGGTCCACCATCGACAAGGCACGGTCGACTGGCCGGTGGTGAAACGCCTCGCGCTGGGCAGCCTCCCGGCGGCGGCCGCGACCCTCGCCTTGATGACCCTCACGTCGACGGCCCAGGTGCGTGGCGGATTCCTGATCAAGGCAGTGGCCGTCGCCCTGCTGATCACGGCCGCCGGCATCCTGTCGAAGGATTGGCTGCAGCGGGTCGGCCGCAACGGTCCCCCGGGCATGATGGGATTCCTCGGGCGTTCCCAGGTCCCGCTGACGGTGGTAGCCGGCGTCGTCCTGGGCATGCTGGTGACGCTCACCTCCATCGGCGCCGGAGCCCTCGGGACGGTCCTGCTGGTGTACCTGTATCCGGTCCGGCTCACCCCGGGACGCCTGGTGGGGACCGATCTGGCCCACGCGATCCCGCTGACCCTCATCGCCGGCACGGGACACCTGATGATGGGCAACGTCGACGGAGGCCTGCTGACCAACCTGCTGATGGGATCCATCCCCGGCGTGCTCGTCGGTTCCTGGATCAGCACCCGCGCGCCGATGCAATGGGTGCGGGTCGGCCTGGCGGTGATCCTCGCCGCCGTCGCCGCGAAGATGCTGGCGACCTGACCGATGCCGACGGTGCCGGCCCCGCCTACGGCACGTCGAACTCCACGAAACGGGTCTCGCCGGGCGGCACCTCGAGCTCGATCCGCCCGGAGCGCTCCCAGGATCGGCCGGTCATCCACTCGCGCGCGGCGGCCGTGCCGAACCTCGGGACAAGGCGGACCTTGGCCACCCGCTCCGGGAAGACTTGCGCCGGCGTACGGCCGGTCTTGGCCACGCCGTCGTTCTGGACCAGTTCCACCACCCAGCCCCGGCCGTTGCGGTTGATCTGGTACTGGATGGGGTCGCCCTCGACCGCCACCGGCAGCGTCTCTTCGGCCACGCGGCGAAGGCGCGCCTCCGGGATCGCCGCCGGCCGGCCAGTCACCGGGTCGAGCGACTCGGCCAGCACCTCGGTTGCACCGGCCTTCTGCAGCCGGACCCAGGCCTCCGGAGCAAGCGCCTTCACGTGCCGATCCCGCAGCAGCAACCGGCTCCCAGCGGTCAGCGCCGTCTCCAATTCGCGCACGAAGCCCGGATCGAACTCCAGCTCGCCCGCCAGCAGGATCACCGGATACCTCGCCATGAAGGCCCCGGTGGCCGTGGACAGCACCACGTCGCACAATTCCCCGTGGCGGGTGGGTTGCAGGTAATCGGCCTCGGGATTGGGCGGGTTCCCCGGCAACGGGCGACGCGGCATGCCACCGAACAGCCGGCCCTCGAGCAGGTCGGCCACCTCCTGGTCGGCCGGGGTCCGGGGGAAGACGCCCCAGGCCTTGCCGATGTAGCCGTTGTGGCCGGCGAGGTGGTCCAGCACCACCAGGAGCGGGGTATGGGGATTGCCCCGGTCGTGGGCCCGGAAGAACGCCCGCACCCCGGCGGCGGCACGGCCGTGCGGGGTCAAGGCCCACGGTGCCTGGCCGGTCTCGAAGAAGCTGTTGACGCTGTTCTCGGGCGTCACGAGCGCCGCCCCGGCGAACCACGCGTGCCGCCAGAGGCGCAGGCAGAGGCTCAGCGAATGCCCGGCATCGAGACCGGTGGCGGTGGGTCCGTTGGTGTCGAGTGGCCCCCGCGTGGTGACCGCATTGCCGAACCACGGGCTCATCTGCACCGAGAAGGGCAGGTTCCACTGCCGGGCCGCCCCGCGGGTGAAGGCGATCTTCGACTGGGTGAACCCGATGTTCTCGCCCACCTCGATCCCCACCACGCTGGCCCCCCACTCGGCGGCGTAGGCCTCGTAGTGGGAGTGGCCGGTCACGCTGATGACGCGACCGCCCTTGGCCTGCCGGTGCCACAGGAAATACCGGCGCAACTGGTCGTAGGCCTGGCGACGCGTCGTCGGCACGGGGTCGTAGCCCTGGGTCCCGGGAGCCATCAGGAACCGGCTGCGCTGGGCCTCGAAGTCCTTGCCCAGCACCTCGCGCATCCAGTTCGGGTCGGTGCGCAGCCGGTGGTAGTGGTAGCCCCACTCGCCCAACTGGATGGCGGTGAAGACCCCGGCCCTGTCGAGCACGCGTACGGCCGCCTCGTCGTCGGCCGAGAGCAGGCTGGTGCCTCCCTCCAACTGCATGCGGCCGCCGTCGGGAGGGTACAGGATCACCGGCCAACGGCGCCGGGCCAGCACCTCAAACGCCGCACGGGATCCCGCCGATGCCGAGGGCCCGGGATCCATGGCATCGGCCAGGCCGTGCCGCTCGAGGGCCGCGAGGAACGCATCCAGCTCGCGCGGCTCCGAAGGCCCGCCGTAGATGGAGAACTGGACATTCGTGGACCCGGGCAGCAGGCGGGGTTCCGGCGCGGTCTGCCGGAAGACCGGCCACGCACCTGAGGAGCCGGTGGGTGCGCGCTCCGTCCAGGCCAGCACCCGCCCGGCGGCCGCAAGCGCCTCGGCATTGCGATGCACGATCCCATGCAGGGCCAGGGCCAGGATCACCTCGTTGTGGTTGATGCCCTTAGGCTGCCCGTTGTAGCCGGGCTCCTTGCCGACGCCGGTGCGGGTGTTGCCCCGCGTGTCGACCTCGCCCGACTCCAGCACGCGGGAAATCTGCCAGGGGGCCGTCTTTCGGAGGGCCTCGTCCAGCTCGGGCAGGTCCACATGCAGGGCCAGCACCTGCGCGAAGAGCATCGACACGGCATTGTAGCTCGAGTCGCGCCCGCCGTGCTCCAGGAACACGCCCTCGTCGTCGCGCTGCCGCAGCGCCTCGGCCACAAGGCGTCGGGACGTTTCGACCAGGGCCTCGTCGCCCAGCACCCGGCCGCAGGTCCCGAAGGCCTTGGCGGCGATGAATACCCGGTTCACGGCCTTGCGGCTCTTCGGCAGGATGGTCGGCTCGCCCGCCGCGATGAACCCGCAGGCGCGACGGAGCCTGGGCTCGATCGCCCGGATGCGGTCCCGGAAGTGGGCCTCATGCGGGGATTGCCGGATGACGAGGATCGCCCGGCCCAGCTCCTGCAGGAAGAAATACGCCGTCTCCACCGCGGCGGCGCCCTCGGCGGAGCTGCCGCCATTGGGCCGTTCGGTCGCCGTGAAGCCGCCATCGGGCCGCTGGTGCTCGAAGGCCACCTCGATGCCCCGCCAGGCACGATCGGCGCGCGCGAGGTCGCCGGCCACGACCGCCGCGATCACGGCCCGGCAGCTGCCCCGCTGCGCACCAGCCTCGATCCACCTCCCCTGCCCCCGGTTCCCCCCGGCCAACCCCTGGTCGTCGGGCAGGTCGTTGCGGCTGAGGCGCTCGAGCCAACCCTCGGGCAGCGACCGCAGCACGTCGTACTCGCGCAGAGGCGGCGTGGCGGCGGTGACGTCGACCGGCCGCAGGAAGACCCAGACGGCCAGGAGCATCAGGGCCGCCCGGGCCGCCCGGAGGATGCCAAGACACGCCCGGCCCGTCTGGCCCGGGGAAAAACCTTCGATCCCTTGGAACGGTGCGGAGCACAGCGGTGGCATGGACTTGAGGGAAGTCATTCTCGAAAGGATCAAAGGCCGGTGTCCGGGGTTCGGGGGATTCAGGGCTCGCGGGACCACTCGAGCCATTCCCGCTCGATGGCCCCCGCGTCGGGTTCGCCGTCGGCCACGAGGAGGCGGTAGCGCATCCGGTGCACGCCCCGGGGCGACAGCGTGAATCCGCCCGCCTGCTGGGGCGCCCAGCAGAAGAACGGCTCGGTCGGATGGAGGCGCATCGGCTCGGGGAACCGGAAGTTGGATGGATGGGCCAGGAGCACCACTCCGGCGGTGCCGGCGGCCCCCTCGCCCGTGGTGACCGCCCCGCCGATCCAGCACCATCGAGCCCGGGATTCATTGCCCTTCACCCGGTCCGTGACGCCCTCCGAGGTGCGGAAGCGGCACCGGGTCGCGCCGTCCCACGCATCGGGCCCGCGGAAGCCCAGGCCTCCGTAGTGGTACTGCGGCAACGACAGCGCATGGTCGGTCACATTGGTCTGCCGGAGGGTCAGGTCGATCCGATGCGGCTTGCCCGGCGGCGTGGCGGGCACCCTCACCGTCCATCCTTCGAGCAGGATCGTCGCGGGCGTCGACGCCGTGAGGTCCACGTACCGGTGCAAGGTCTCGATCTCGGCGCCGTCGGCCGATTCACGGGCCGCGAGCCACTGGATCATCTCCACCCGCCCCAGCTTCTGTCCCATGTTCCAGAAATCGGGTTTCCGGCCCTCGATCCCGGTCCGGGTCCATGCGGCCCAGATGCCGTGGTGGTGCAGGTGGTTCTTCGGAAAATCGCCGGTGAGCACCGCACCCGCAGGGCTCACCAGCGGATGCAGGTAACCGCCCCGCCGGTACTCCTCGGGCACGCCGGCCGGCAGCATCCCGCGACCGCCCCGGTAGGTCGCCACGGGCTTGGAGCGGACCTTGAACGTCACCGAGTCCTCGCCGCATTCCAGCCGGACCGGAAAACCCTCACCACCCGAGGGGACCGGCGGTGCGTCACCGGCCCGGGCAATCCAACCCTGGAACGCCCACAGCACGGCGACGGCCAGGAACCGGGCAGCCAGCAGGCGGGGCGGTCGCCGGGACGCGCCGGAACGGTCGATCCGGGGATCCGCGGGTGGAGGCATGGCCAGATCACACACCATCGGCCGGCAGCCTCAAGGAAAGTCCCGGGAAATCCACGATTCATCCGGGCCTCAACCAGGTTTTCTTCAAGGGTCGTCCGGCCGCGGGCGGGAGGCCGGCTTGCCCGAGGCATCCCCGGCGGGCCGTTCCCGCATCCGGAGACCGACCATCTCGTAGATCTGACCCACGGCCAGCAGCAGCGTCGTCTCACGGTCGGCGCTGTTGTACACGACATTGGCGAGGCTGGCCGCGTTGGACGCCATCTCCGAGCGGGTGCCCAGCAATTGGTCGATGTTGAGGTCCCCGGTGAAGTAGGCGTCGCGGCGCTGCTGGAACTCGGCCAGCTTGCGCTGCCCCACCTCGAGCAACTGGGTTCGGTTGGCGTCGTTGTCCCAGATGGCGGTGGTGGTGCTCTGGATGCGCCGGCGGATGCTCATCTCCTCGGCCTGGATCTCCGCCTCGAACTGTCGCATGAGCGCCTCGGTCTTGAGCCGCGTGGCCGAGCGGACCCTAGCGTCGTTGAGGCGCACGTTGACCCCGCCGCCGACCGCCCATCCATCGTAGCGGGTGTCAAGCGAGCGGGACCCGAACGGAAAGAGGCTTCCCTCGAGGAAAGTCGTGACGTCGAACTTGCCCCGGACCGCCTGGTCGTGCTGGAGGCGCACGTTGCCGATGGCGTTCTCGAGCACCTCGAAGGCGGGGTTGTTCTCCTTGGCCCGCTGGATGAGCTTCTCGAGGCCGTCGGGGGTGCGGGCCGAGGCCGCGAACGCACTGATGGCGTATTCGGGCATGATCAGTTCCACCTGGTTCGTGAGGTCGAGACCCAGGTAGCCCATGAGGTTGCTCCGGTAGTCCGATCCCCGGGCGGTGTAGCTCGCCTGGGTCGATTGCACCGAGGCGCGCACCGATTCCACGCGGGTCCGGTCCTCCGGTCTCACCTTCGGGTCCTGCAGCAGGCCCGTCAGGTCGTTGACCCAGCTCTGGTAGAGTTCCACCAGCTGGTTGTAGTAGATGGCAAGGTGGTAGTAGCTCAGCGCGTTCTCGACCTGGAGCCGGTAGCTCTTGAGGTAGTCGAGCTGCGCCTTGCGGGCGGTGGACTCCTGGAACGCCTGGCTGATGATGCGGTCCTGCCGCCGGCGCGAACCCATGAACGGGAACTCGACACGCGAGCCGATGTAGGCGCCGGCCTGGCCATCCTTGGGATCGGGGCCGAGCGGATCGGACGAATCGCCATAGCGCGAGAAGAACGACGGCCCCACCTCGAGGCGCATCATCGAGCCCTCGAAGCTCTCCTTCTGCACCCCGAGGACGCTGGTGATCTCGTGACCGACGCCCAACCGCTGGAACGGGAACCGGGTCACCTGGTTGCGGAACTCCGTGTAGGGCTCGAGCCGGTTGAGGTTGGCCCGGAACTCCTCCAGGCCATGCCGCGCGGCATTCATCTCCTCCCGCGAGGCCCGCATGCCCGGGTTCAGGCGGAAGGTCAGCTCGACGATGTTCTTGAGGTCGAGGCGGTAGGTGGTCGGGACGGCCGCGGTGCCCGGACCGGCCGTCCCCGGACGCGACGCCCCGGCCCCGCCACCCGGGGCGGGATCACGGACCGGCGACGACGCCTGCGCCCACAGGCCAAGCCCGAGACCGAGGGCCAGGACGACCGTCGACCCGCCGGGACACGGCCGCCACGACCGGTGCGTCCCTTCTGTGGTCCGCCCCGGGAAACGGTTCCCTTGGGCCCATCCCTCATCTGCTCTGGTCTGCTGCATCTGTCCGTCCTGCCGAGCTGTGTTGCGTGTCCGTCGAGCACCCCGGAACCCCCGGGGGACCCACCCGGGCGACGACGGCCAGCGGACGGGTCTCCACGGACCCTCCGGACGGCTCGGGAACCCGGGGAAGATGGGTGGAATCGTCTCCGGACGGGATCCGGTTGTCCATCCCCGGAGGTCACGGGGCCTGCGGCGAAGAAGCGACCTGATGGCAGGCGACCTCGCGCCGGTCGGCCGTCCTCCGCAGCTCCGGGGACTCGGTGCGGCAACGCGCCTCGGCGACGGGGCATCGCGGATGGAACGGGCAGCCCGGCGGCGGGTCCGCCGGCGACGGCACATCACCCTCGAGCCGGATGCGCTCGCCCCCGGTGGACGGCCTCAGCGACGGGACGGCCGATAGCAGCGCCCGGGTGTAGGGATGCGACGGGGAACGGCAGACCTCACGCGCCGGGCCGGACTCGACCACGCGGCCCAGGTACATCACGAGCAGGCGCTGGCAGAGGTGTTCGACCACCGCGAGGTCGTGGGAGATGAAGAGGTAGGCCAGGCCGCGTCGGCGCTGGAGATCCTGGAGCAGGTTGACCACCTGGGCCTGCACGCTCACGTCGAGGGCGCTGACCGGCTCGTCGCAGACGATCAACCCGGGCTCGACGGCCAGCGCGCGCGCGATGCCGATGCGCTGGCGCTGCCCCCCGCTGAACTGGTGGGGAAAGCGGTCCGCGGCCTCCGGGTCGAGACCGACATCCCGGAGCAGGTCCTCCACGCGGGCCCTGCGGGCGGAGGCCGTGGCCGCCAGCCGGTGGGCGACCAGCGCCTCGGCGATGGACTGGCCCGCGGTCATGCGGGGATCGAGCGAATGGAACGGATCCTGGAAGACCATCTGGAAGCGCCGGCGCAGCGGCCGCAGCGCCCCGGGGCCGAGGGCGGTGAGGTCGCGCCCCTCGAAGATGATCCGACCGCCGGTCGGCTCGACCAGCCGCACCACGGCACGGCCGAGCGTGGTCTTGCCGCAACCGCTCTCGCCGACCAGTCCGACGGCCTCGCCGGCCGCCACCGTGAACGACACGCCATCCACCGCCTTCACGGTCGACGGGATGGCGCCGATCCGAAGCCCCCGGACCGGGAAGTGCACCCTCAGGTTCTGGATCTCGAGCAGCGTCATGGGATCGCGGGAGGCCGGACCGGGCATCGGACGCGATGGCCGGGGGCCACCGGCTCGAGCCCCGGCGGCGACGTCGCACAGGACGCCAGGGCCGAGGGACATCTCGGGGCGAAACGGCATCCGGCTGGCCATCGTCCCGGCACCGGCACCTGGCCCGGCAGCGCCGGCAGACGCTCGCGATCGACGCCGATTTCCGGCACGGACCGGATGAGGGCCCGGGTGTACGGGTGCACGGGCTGCGACAGGAGGTGTCGGGCCGGAGCCTCCTCGACGATCTGCCCGGCGTACATCACGGCCACGCGCCGGGCCACGTCCGCGACCAGGCCGAGGTTGTGGGTGATGAGCAGGATGGCCATTCCCGTCCGCCGCTGCACGTCGAGCAGCAGGTCCATGATCTGGGCCTGCACGGTGGCGTCGAGGGCCGTGGTGGGCTCGTCGGCGACCAGCAGGCGCGGCTCCGAGGCCAGGGCCAGGGCGATCATCACCCGTTGCTGCATCCCGCCGCTCAGTTGGTGGGGATAGTCGCGGGCGCGTTGGTCCGGCGCGGGGATCCCGACGCCCGCGAGCCGCCGGACGACCTCGGCCTCGGTGGCGCGGGACGGCGCGTGCAGCCGCAGCGATTCCAGCACCTGGGCCCCGATGCGCCTCACCGGATTGAGCGACGCGCCGGGTTCCTGGAAGATGTAGCTCACGACGCGCCCGCGGATCGACCTCAGCCCGTCGCTGGACAGGGTGAGTACCTCCTGGCCGCCGAGCAGGATCCGACCCCCGGCGTGGCGCGCGGGCGGGGTGGCCAGGAGACGGCCGATGCTCAAGGCCGTCACGCTCTTGCCACACCCGCTCTCGCCCACCAGTCCGAGGGTCTGTCCCTCGTCGATGGCCAGCGACACCCCGTCCACCACCCGCGTGGTGCCGAAATCGATCCGGAGATCCTGGATGTCGAGGAGGGGCATGGTCGCGGTAGGCCGGCCCGACGGCCGACGGACCCGCACCGACGATGCCGCCATGGCCCCCAATCCCGCCACCGGAATCCCAGGCCCACGGCGGAGCCATCGACCGGCCGCCCACCGGGGCCGTCGAACACGCCGGCAGGGTGCGCCCGCAGGCGAAACGGGGTGCCCGGCTTGGGGCGTTTTTTTGAGGTTCAATCCTGCGGTGCCCATGGTTGACTGGCCACCATGCAGCCGGCGCGCCGGTTCCGCTTGTCCACCGCGACCCTCGCGGCCCTGGGCTGCGCCCTGGTCGCGTCGCTGGCCGGGTCGCTCGTCTCGCCGTGCCGGGCCGACACCGACCGGGAGACCGCCGACGAGGCGGCGCTCCGGGCCGACGCCCGGAAGACCTTCAAGGAGCAGGTTCAGCCCTTCGTCCAGACCTACTGCACGAAATGCCACGGCGGCGGGCGCGCCAAGGCGAACGTCAACCTCGAGGTGGATCTGAAGGATCCGGGCCGGGGTGCGGCGTTCATGCACTGGAAGAAGGCCGTCGCGAACGTCAAGGTGCACGACATGCCGCCCGAGGACGCGGCCAAGCAACCCACCGAGGAGGAGCGCCTGCGGTTCATCGGGTGGATCGGCAAGCTCAAGCACCTGAGCCCGAGAAGCCCCGGCCCGTCGGTCATCCGACGATTGTCCAAGGTCGAATACGCCAACACCGTGCACGACCTCTACGGAGTGGACCCCTCGATCGCCAACGGCCTCCCGGAGGAGGTGCTTGGGGAGGGCTACCTCAACTCGATCTCCCCGCTGCAGTCGGAACTCTTCCTCGGCATCGCCAGCGAAGTGGTCGAGAAGGTCGTCGCCCCGGCAGGCAAGCCGCCGACGGCGGTCCAGAAGCGGCTCTTCGGCAGGAAACCCTCCAAGGGCACCGATCTTCGCCAGGCGGCCCGCCAGGTCGCACGCTCCATGGCCCGCGAGGCCTACCGCCGGCCGCCGACCGAGGCGGAGCTGGACGTCCTGGTGGATGTCTTCGATCTCGCCCGCGGGAAGGAGTTGGACTACACCGCATCGCTGGGTTGGATGCTCAAGGCGGTCCTGGTCTCCCCGCAATTCCTCTTCATCACGCCCGCCGGAGAGGCCCGACCGGCCGGGAAAATCGTCCGGTGGGACGACCACCACCTGGCCGCTCGCCTGTCCTATCTGGTGTGGTCGGCACCGCCGGACGCCGACTTGTCCGCCCTGGCCGACCAAGGCGAGCTGCACCAACCCAAGACGCTGCGGGCCCAGGCGGAGCGCCTCCTGCTCCACCCGCGCGCGCGGGCCCTGTTCGACGGGTTTGGCGCCCAGTGGCTGAGGGTCCAGGACCTTGACCACCAGGTGTTCGATCCCCAGCTGTTTCCGCAACTGACGCCGGCCGTGCGACAGGCGATGACCGACGAGGTTCGTTGGTTCTTCGAGAGCATCGTCCGCGAGAACCAACCGGTCGTCCGGTTCGTGGACAGCGATTACACCTTCCTGAATGGGCCGCTGGCCGAGTTGTACGGCCTCGGGTCCTCGGTCAAAGGCCCCCGGATGCGCCGAGTCCGGCTGACGAACCCGAACCGGGGCGGCATCCTCGGCATGTCGGCCACGCTCGCGGCGACCTCGTTTCCCACCCGGACCAGCCCCGTCCGCCGGGGCGTGTGGGTGCTGGAGCAGTTGCTCGGGGAGCACGTGCCGCCGCCCCCGCCCGACATCCCCGCGCTGGACCTGCAGGAGGCGAAGAGCGTGCAAGGCCTGACCCTCCGGCAACGGACCGAATTGCACACCCGGAACCCCGTGTGCGCCAACTGCCACCGGGTGCTCGACCCGATCGGCTTCGGCCTCGAGAATTTCGATGCGGTCGGACGCTGGCGTGAGAAGAACGAGGCCGGGGTGGCCATCGATGCATCAGGACGACTCCCCACCGGCGCGACCTTCTCGACCCCGGCGGAACTCAAGCGCCTCCTCGCCGGGCGGGAGGCCGAACTGGCCCGGAACCTCACCGAACGGTTCATGGCCCATGCGCTCGGGCGGCCCTTGGAAGGGTATGACGAGGTCGTCATCGACCAGTTGATGGCCCGGATCGCCCGGGACAAACACCGGGTGCGAACGATCCTCACGGAAGTCCTCACCAGTTACCTGTTCACCCACCGCAACGTCGACGGATGATCCCGAACCTCAACGCGCAGAGACCGACCATGAATGCCATGAATCCCCCGTCCCTTGTCGATCGCCGCACCTTCCTGAGAGGCGTGGGGGTCTCCCTCGCGCTGCCGTTCTTCGATTCCATGGCCCAGCCGGCCGGCTCGAACGCCCCCAAGCCGCCGGTGCGGCTGGCCTTCATGTACATGCCCCACGGGGTCATCATGGACCAGTTCTGGCCCAAGAATCAGGAGGAGTTCCTCCGGGCGGCACCGCCCATCCTCCGGTCGCTGCAGCCGGTCATGGATCAGTGCCTCATGATGAAGGGCATTTCGGGCGTGCCGACGGCACCGTTCGGCGGGGCTCCGCATGCGCTGGAATTGTCCACCTGGCTCACCGCCCGGCTGCCCGACGCCGATTCGCGCGACCGCATCAACATCTCCATCTCCGCCGACCAGATCATGGCCAACTACGTCGGCGCCCAGACCTTCCTCCCGTCGCTCGAGTTGGCCACCATGCCCCAGACCTGGAAGGAGAATCAGGAAGGCCTGCACGAGGGCTACTACAACCACTGCAGCTACCGGTCTCCGACCCAGCCCGTGCCTGCCGAGACCGACCCCCGCAACGTGTTGAACCGGCTGTTCGGCAAACGCGGCAAGGAAGGCCAAGTCACGCCCGCCAACCCGTTGGATCGCCAGATGCTCGACCGGGTGCTCGGCGGCGCCCGCGACCTGCGTCGCAACCTGGCGAGGGCCGATCAACTGAAGCTCGACGAATACCTCGACAGTGTCCGCTCCGTGGAACGCCGCATCGCCGCCATCGAAACCCGCCAACAGGAGGCGGCCTTCGAGAGGCATGGCGTGGCTCCCTCGAAGCGTCATTCCGCCGATTCCGCGCCCATCGAGGTGAAGATCCCCGAGGGTGACAAGCGCAGCGACTACATGCGGGTCATGTGCGACCTGATCGTCCTGGCCTTCCAGACCGACACCACGCGTGTCAGCACCTACGTCGGATCCCGGCCCAACGGGGCCTCCTACCCCGAGCTCGGGTTCTCGGACCAGCACCACTCGCAGACGCACTACGGGGATGACCAGGAGATGATCCGCAAGGTGGCGGCCATCAACCGGCTCAACGTCGACCAATTCGCCTACATGGTGACGAAGATGGACGGTCTCCGGGAGGGTGACGGAACCCTGCTCGACCACTGCATCCTGATGTGGGGCTCGGGCCTCGAGGACGGCGACAAACACCGCCGCGACAACCTGCCGTTCATCCTCGCCGGGAACGGCGGCGGATCCCTCAAGACCGGGCGGTTCCTCTCCGACATCCGGGGCAACCAGGGCGACCTGCTCACCACGCTCCTGTCCTGCGCCGGCGTCCCGCTCGATCGCCCGATCGGCATCGCCACCCGGCAGATCCCGGAACTCAAGGCCTGACCCGGGCCGGAGCGGCCTTACAGAGACTCGCATCTTCGCCTCGGGTCGACGCCTGACGCGCTACAGCGACGCCTATCGGCTCATCCCCGGCGAGGCGGAGGCATTCCTCGATCAGGCCGAAACCCTCGCCGCCGCCTGGGCCCGCACGGCGGAGATCGGCTGATAGAGGACTACCCGGGAGTCTGCCCGGTACCCCTTTGATGTCCGTTTTGGTGTCCGCCTTTCCGGGTCTCCCCGTAAATCGACAACGACGCATTGGCTCGTTATCTCGGCCTGTCGCGACGCACCAACGACAACGGGCTCCAACGCAGCATGCCCCACCTCAGGCTCGGTGCCCGCCGCGTCCGATTCGACACTTCGCGAGATCGAAGCCTGGCTCCCCCGGGAATGCCGCCCCGTCCGGTAAGGGAAGTCGCGCTGATCACGCGCACCGCCCTGCTCCGGCGGCGGGGCGTCGAACGGGAAGCCGACGCACTACCACGGCAACTGGTACGTTCTGGCGCACAACCCGGCCAAGGGCCGCGTGGGAACCTTCGCCTTGTCGCGCTTCCGGCGTATCGAGGGGACGGGAAAGCTGAGCGGATCGCCCAAGCACGGCGTGGGGACCCGACTCGATAACTGAAAGAACAGCCAACCGAAAACCGGCCTTATACCGCGCGGAAGGAAACCAACAAAGTTTTGGGATGGAGACGTTTTATTTTTCGACAGGGTACACTAACGGGTGACCCCTTTTTCGGTAACCAACCTGCCGATACGGGAACGAAGATCCCTCGAGTTTCTGGAGAACATGGTTTTCAAGCCGGCTGGCTTGGTCGGATTTCAAGCCTTCGCCAACAACCCTCCGCAAGCCCTGCATCACCACCAATGGAAACTCGTCTGCGGACGAAGAGGATTCGTCATATCGTCGTCGGCGGTAAACAAGGACTGCAGCCGCACGTCCTCCATTTCCGTGGGAAACCTGTAAAAATCTGCATGTGTGTCTCCCCAGAGCATCACATGACCACGCTTGCCGCGGGAGTTGTGCCAAGCACTGCGCGGATCCTCTGGCTTCCGGTTGCCATGCCAAGGCACGTCTCCTTGGATGATCTTGTTGACCGGACTCATGGCCACCAAACTGCCCTTGATAGCCGAGGCCTGCGGGGAACCGGCTGGCGCGAGGGAGTCACCGGTGACATGTCGGGTCCGAAAAGAGTTCATCCCGAACTGTGCCCGGTAACTGTTGCCAAACGCTTCGAACGCCGTTTTGTTCGGGTAGAAGAAATCGCCACGGTCGGCAGGGCAACGCCAAGAATTGGTCGCTGAAACGTAGAGGTTCAACGGTCGGTTGGTGGCTGGTGTGGCTCCACCGTGATGATCATTCACTTTGCCCAAGGCCCCACCGTAGGAGTTCCATCCGGTGCACACCGGATAGCTGTCGCGATGGTCGTCGGTATAGAGTTGGAAGGCCACACCGATTTGGTGTTGGTTGTTGATGCAACTGGTTATGAGCGCCTTAGATTTTGCCCGGGCAAGGGCCGGCAGAAGCATGCCGGCCAGAATCGCGATGATGGCAATGACCACCAGCAGTTCGATCAGAGTGAAGGCAGCAGAACTCGGCCACCGGATTTCGGTCGCCTTCCCGCCGGACTCCTGCGGTTTTGTGGACATCTGATGTGCTTCCCGATAAGTCAACAAAAAATTCATGATTGCAAGCTATTATTCTAAGTCTGCATGACGTGACCTCGCAAAACTGATCCAGAGGGAGTGAGAGTCTGGGCGACCAAGAAAGGGACCAGACCATGAAAGGAAAGCGACACACGACAGAGGAGAAGATCCGAGCCTTGAGGGAGGCGGACGGC
>VHCX01000012.1 GCA_016871615.1 Verrucomicrobiota bacterium | reverse complement strand
GGTTGGCCGTCAGCATCGGTCCCGGCAGCTACACGGGCATCCGCCTGGCCATCGCCGCCGCACAAGGGTGGCACTTGGGGACCGGCGTCGAGGTGGTGGCCGTGGATACGTTCGAGGCCCTCCTCCGGCAAACCCGGCGACAGACCTCATCGGGCCCGCGCGTCCTCTGCGTCAACGCCCAGCGCCAGGAATTCGCGGTGCGTGAATGGAGCGGAGGCGGTTGGACCGGACCGCTGCACCTCGAGTCGACCGAAGGATTGCTGCAGCGCCGGGCCGCCGGGGAGGCGCTCTTCGGCCCGGACCTCCGAGCGTGGATCCAGGGCCTTCCCGCCACGTCGGTCGGCCCGGGCGGATCGCCAGCGAACCCGGTGGGTCGTGCGGACATCGACCGCTGGGCCGAGGCGGTCGAGGCATTTCCCACCGCCGGCGACGTGGCGCTGCTGGCCGCCACAGCCACCCCGGTGCCACCGGAAACCCTGGCCCCGATCTACCTCCGCGAGGCCGCCTTCGTGAAGGCCCCGCCCCACCGGCGCATCGCAGGAATCACGGACTGACGATGCCGACCTACTGGGAATGCGACCGATGCACGGCCTGCTGCCGCTGGCCCGGCCAGGTGCGCCTGACCGACGCCGATGTCACGCGCATCGCCGCCCACCTGCACCTCACCGAGGACGAATTCATCCAGGGCCACACCCGGCTCGATGCCCAGCGCAGCGGCCTGGCCCTGCGGGACCATGCCGACGGTTCGTGCGGGTTCCTCGATGCCCGGGGCAATTGCCGCATCCAACCGGTCAAGCCCCGGCAGTGCAGCGATTTCCCAAACCGCTGGAGTTTCCCGGGCTTCGAGACGATCTGCAGGGCCCGCCCCGTCGAGGTCTCGGCCGAGGAATGGGAACGCCGGACCCAATCGCCCCCGGGGCCATTCGTCGAGCGTCGTCGCGATCCCCCAACGGTCCCGGAGGCCCCGGAGATGGGCGCAGGCGACCCCGGCCCACCGGATTCCTCCGTCACCGGCGTCACCGCAGGCGGTCCGCCCGGGTGGTGTCCATCGTGAGGACCGACCGGCTAGCGCCATTTCAAGGAGGTGAGGAGGGCGCAGAGCAGGACGAATTCGAAGTGGAGGCTGTGGACCTGGAAGGGGAAGTCGAACTTGGCGTGGGCCAAGATGCCGGCCATCGCGACGCCGAGCATCAGCAGGAACTCCGGCGGGGCGGGAATGCCCTTGCCGAAGAAGGGAACGAGCCAGAGGGCCAGGAAGACCAGGACGATGATCCCAAGGCCCACGCCTCCGAAGGTGACCCAGGTCTCCAGGAAATCGTCGTGGACGTAGGCGTTCCAAGACGGGTCGTCCTTCCGGTAGAAGAAATACAGGGGCGAGAAGGTCTCGGCCCCGGAACCGAACACGGCGAAGTCCCTGGCCATGCGGAAGGTGTCGGCATAGATCAGCTTGCGGCCGCTCATGCTGCCGAGGTCCTCCGACGAGAAGCGCTTCCAGATGGCCTCGCCGCCCAGCCACCCGCCGAGGGCGAGGACCGACAGCGAGGTCGCCAGCACCGCAAGCTTGAAGCCCCACTGGCGTCGCGTGCGCACGACCACCAGCACCACCACCGACACCAGGAGGCCCACCAGCACCAGGACGCCGCCTCGACTGTTGGCCACCACCACGCCGGCGGCCGTCAGGGCGGCGAGCACCAGCAGGAGCACATGCGGGTCACCGCCGGAGCGATGGGCGGCCGTGCGTCGGGCGACATTCCGGCGGCGTAGCACCCACCAGAATCCGAGGATGACCGGCCACATCAGGTTCAGGTACTGGGCGCCGTTTGAGCGGTAGGGATAGGGCCCGAAGGCCCCGTGACCAGCATTCAGGGTGTTCACGAAGGTCCAGAGCAGTCGGGGGGTCCCGTCCAGGCGCTGCAACATGCCCACCAGCGCCAGCGCCGCCGAACTGAGCGAGAGCGTCCACAGGAGCCACTGCATGCGGTCGGTGGGGAAATGGGCCGCCTCGTCCCCGGCCCGACGCTCGCGTCGCGAGGCCCCCATCAGCCAATCCCGGGCCGCACCGAAACTGATCGCGATCGCCAGGTACTTCCAGAACGCCCACAGCGTCCGGTCGCGGTCGTGGGTCTGGGGCAGGCCCTCGATGGCCTCGAGGGATTCGATCTCGACGCCCGTGGGCAACGGATGGCCCTCGGTGAAGGTGTACTGGAGGCTCGCCCGCGGATTCAACGCACTGCAGAGGACATAGGCCAGGAGGGTGACCACCAACCCCCACACGCAGACCATCGGCCACGACGATCCTGAGCCGGCCGGCACCCCGGGAGCCTCCGCCGACCGGCGCGCGGCCGTCCCGGTTCCGGACCGCGCTCCCGCCGAGGAACCCCGTCGCCGCCCAAGCAGGTGCCTGGCCCACCACAGACCGCCCGACAGGAACCCGAGGCCGTTGAGCACCCAGGAGGTCTCCCGCGTGGTCGTGCCCAGCATCCAAGGAGCCAGCACCGCCATGCCCAGCAGCACTCCACCCGACACCGCATCGATCGCGCGCAACACGGCATCGACCCTAGAGACCCACCCACCAGCTCCCAGACAAAAAACAGGCCGGCGACACCACGAGCCGGGTGATCCCGCCCTCCCAGGGTGGCCCGGCGACGAACGGAGGAGCCAACCCGTCCTGCCGCCCCCCCGGGCCACTCAGGAACCACGGAACCCCGGGCGATCAACGGGGTCGCAGGATGCCCTGTCCCGGGGAACGCCCCCGGAGGATCGGCTGCCCCTCCGTGCCGGGGTGGCAGGCATGCCGCCACCCCTCACGCCAGCACGGCGCGGATCACCTCGCCATGGACATCGGTCAACCGTCGGTTGGCCCCCTGGTGCAGGAGGTTCAGGCGCTCATGGTCGAGGCCCAACAGGTGCAGGGCGGTGGCGTGGAAGTCGTAGGTCGTGGTGACGTCGCGGGCGGCCTTCCACGACCACTCGTCGCTCTCGCCGTGGGCGACCCCGGGCCGCACCCCTGCCCCGGCCATCCAGCCGACGAAGGTGCCGCCATTGTGGTCGCGCCCCTCGCTGCTCTGGGCGAAGGGCATCCGTCCGAACTCGGTGTTCCAGAGCACCAGCGTGTCCTCGAGCAGGCCGCGGGCCTTCAGGTCGTGCAGCAGGCCGGCGATGGGCTGGTCGGTCGCCAGGCACATGGGCGGGAGTTCCTTGGCGATGTTGCCGTGGTTGTCCCAGTTGCCGGTGGGGCCGCCGGCGCCGCTCCACACCTGCACGAACCGCACGCCCCGCTCGATGAGCCTCCGGGCCATGAGGCAGCGCCGGCCGAAGTCCTCGGAGGAAGCCCGCTCCAGTCCGTACAACCGCCGGGTGGCAGGAGTCTCGGCCGCGAGGTCGAAGGCTTCGGGTGCGCTCAACTGCATGCGGGCGGCCAACTCATAGGCCTGGATCCTCGCCTCGAGCCGGGAGTCCGGGTCCTGCGCCTCCAGGTGGCGCTGGTTCCACCGCTGGAGCAGCTCCAGCCCCTCCCGGCTGGCCGCGGTCGTCACCGAAGGCACCGATGCGGGCGGACTCAGGAACGGGATGGGCGACGCGGCCCCGGCCTGGACCAGCGTGCCTTGATGCGCCACCGGCAGGAACCCGGCCGAGAAGTTGCCCCGCTGGTTGTAGGGCAGGCCCTTGGTGTCGGGGAGCACCACGAAGCCCGGCAGGTTGTCGGCCTCGCTGCCCAAGGCATAGCTCACCCAGGCCCCGAAGGCCGGGAATCCGGGAAGGAGCGAGCCCGTGTTCATCAGGTAGCTGGCCGGGCCGTGTACGTTCGTTCGCGAGCGCATGGCCATGAGGAAGGCCAGGTCGTCGACGCACCCGGCCAGGTGCGGCAGCAGGTCGCTGACCCAGCGGCCGCTCTGGCCATGCTGGCGCATGGGGAACGGCGGCTTGAGCACCTTGCCGGGCTCGCTCGTCGGAGCCTCGACGCGCACCCCGGCTCCGGGATCAAAGGGCTGGCCCGCCCGCCGGAACAGCTCGGGCTTGTGGTCGAAGAGGTCCATCTGGCTGGCCCCGCCGTTCATGAAGAGCTGAATCACCCGACGCGCCCTCGGCGGATGATGGGGGCGACGCCCCAGCAACTTCGGGTCGAGCCGCCCGGGTTGGTCGCGCTGATCGCGCGCGAGGAGCTGCCCCAGTGCGACCGCGCCGAAGCCCGCGCCCAGCTGCCGGACGAAGTCGCGTCGGGAGGATCCCATTCCCGGGGGCCGAGGGTCGGAGGTCATGGCACGAAGAGGAATTCGTTGCTGTTGAAGAGCAGCCGGCAGGCACTTGCCAGCCCGTGGCGCCGGGCATGCTGGTCCAACTCCCGGCGCTCGGGCTCGGAGGCGGGACGTCCCCAAACCCAGAGCGTGGCCCCGGCCCAGTCGATCCGATCCCAGTCGATGCCGGCCCCGCTGGAGCCTGGGGAAGCTCCGGGAGGACTGGTCGAAAACGCCGGCCGGGCCTCCGATTCCAAGGCCCGGGCCCAGTGCCCGGCCTGTCGGAGGGAGAACTCGTGGTTCCACAGGGCCAAGGCCTGCTGCAGCGTCACGGAGTTGTCGCGGGCCGGCACCAACTGGTCGCCAGCCGGGCAGTCGAGGGCCTCCATCCAGGGGTCGGGCAGGGTGCGGAAGAGGAACCGGTACACGCTGCGGCGCCGGCCCTCCGGGCCGTCGGAATCGAACAGCCCGTAGTCGACCTTCGGGGTCACGTGGATGCCCGGCTTCAGGTCGAAGTTACGGTCGCCCGGTCCGCCCATGCGGAGGTCCAGCCGGCCGCTGATGCGCAGCATGCCATCGCGCACGCACTCGGCGTCGAGACGCAGGCGATTCATGCGGCCCAGCCACCGGTTGTCGGGATCGGCGGCAAGGGCCGCGCCCGAGCCGCGGGCCTGGCTGCACTGGCGGTAGGTGGCGCTGGTCAGGAGCAGCCGGTGCAGCGCCTTCATGGAGCCGCCGGCCTCGTCGCGGAACCACACCGCCAGCCAGTCGAGCAGCCCCGGATGCGAGGGCCGTTCACCCATGCGGCCGAAGTCGTTGGGCGTGTTCACCAGGCCCCGCCCGAAGTGGTGGAGCCACACCCGGTTGACGATGGAGCGCCACGTCAACGGATTGTCCGGGTGCGCGAGCCACCGGGCGAGGGCGGCACGCCGCGCGCCTTCCTCCGCACCGGGCGGCACGTCGAAGCGGGCCGGCAGGGCCTCGACGAGGGACAGGGTCCCCGGACCCACCACTTCGCGGGGCTGGGTGATCTCGCCGCGGTTCAGCCGGTGGACCACCCGGGGCTCGAGCGACGGCTTCAGGCTGCCATCGGGCTCGAAGTCGCTCGCCGCCGCGTACACGCGGGATGGGGCCGGCAAGGCCGCCAACTGCTCGCGCAGCCGTTCCCGGACCACGAACCAGGTCACCCGGCGACGCTCGTCGTCGGTCCAGCCGGCCGGATCCCGATCGACCACCCCGGCGATGTCGGGCGGCACCACGCGGGTGGCCGAACCAGGCGCGTCGGTCATCGACACCCGGAACCGGCCGATGAGGTGCGAGCCCCCGTGCGCCTGGCGCAGCACCAGGCTCCACTGGTCGCCCGGCTTCGCCTCGAGGGGCTCGGCCAGTTCGAAGACCGCCCGGTGGGCCTGTCCCTCCTGCGGATGGATGCCCCAGGCCGTCTTTTCCTGCCCATCGATCGCATGCGCCGCCGTCCATCCGTCCTGGTCGAAGCTGGCGGAGGCCCGTGCCCAGCGCACCCGCTGCGCCTCCGGCGCGCCCGCCCGGAAGACCCACAGCTCGATCTCGCTCAGGTGCAGGTTGCCGTTCTGGGGGTTCCGGCCCGGCCCGAGGTGCGGGAGCGACTCGTCGGGCAGCACCTCGAGCTGGACGGCACGGACCGCGCGAAGCGACTGGACCCCGGCGGGACGGGTCAGCGTGTAGGTGTCGCGTTCGGGGAGCAATCCGCCGGCCCGGAGGGATCCATCAGGGAGGCGGGCGAGCCCGGCACCGGCCGCCGAGAGGAACGTCTGGGGATCCCACGGAATCCAGCGCACCGGATGCGACTGGCGCTCCCGGACCCAACGGGTGACCTCGGCCCGCGTGGCCGGGGCCTCGAGCAGCCGGGGATCCCCCCGCTCGGCTTGGCGTCGCTCGCGCATCCACCGTTGCCGGCGGGCATGGACCGACGGGTCCTGATCGAAGACCCGGTGGGCGCGCTCCACGCCGGAGAACACGGCCTGCAGGGCGTAGTAGTCGGCCTGGGGGATGGGGTCGAACTTGTGGTCGTGGCAGCGCGCGCACTGCACCGTGGTGCTGTTGAAGACCGACATCACGGTACCGATCATGTCGTCGCGGTCGACGTACCGGCCGAGTTGCCGGTCGAGGGTGTCCTCGCGGATGTCCCGCAGGGAGCTTTCGTCCCAGGGCCCGGCGGCGATCATGCCGAGGGCGACCGTGGCCTCGGGACGCCCGGCATGCAGCACGTCGCCGGCCACCTGCTCCTCGATGAACCGCGCGTAGGGCCGATCCGAATTGAAGGCGGCGACCAGGTAGTCGCGGTAGGGCCAGGCCTGCTCCCGGATGCGGTCCTGGTCGTGGCCGTGGGTCTCGGCGAAGTGCACCGCGTCCATCCAGTGGCGGGCCCAGCGCTCGCCGTACCGGGGCGAGGCCAGCAGCCGGTCGATCTCGCGCTCGTAGGCCAACGGGCCGGCGTCGGCCAGGAAGCGCCGGTGATCCTCCGGCGAGGGCGGCAGGCCGACCAGGTCCCAGTGCAGGCGCCGCAGGAGGGTCGACCGGTCGGCTTCCGGGGCCGGCTCCAGACCCTGGGCGGTCAATGCCGACCGGATGAATGCGTCGACCGGATGCGGATTGGCCGGCTCCGATGCCGGCGCGGCCACGGGAACCGGTCCCGGACGCAACGGCGCGTAGGCCCAATGCGGTTCCGACGCCGCCAAGGCGAGGCCCGTCCAGGTCAGGAGGATCGTCAACAGCCGCATGGGATATCGATCGGAGGATGCCCATCCCGGGCCCGATGACCAGCCCGGACACACCACCACGGCGGAGGTCCCGGTCGGCCGCAGAGGCCACCTCCGCCGTTGACCCCCGCCCCGGCTTACCTAGCCTTGGGTCCCGTGAGCCGACATTCCACGCGCCTGATGCTGGTGCTGTGCTGCCTTTGGGCGGCGGTGATGAACTGCCCCGCCCCGCTGATCTACCGACCCGGTGAGGGATGGACCTACGAGGCGGTCGGGGCCGGCGCGGCGTGGCAGCGCAAGCGAGCGAAGGACCAGCTCGCCGTCGCTCAGGAAGCCTTCGACGCCGGGCAGTACCGCCTTGCCCTCAAGGCGGCCAGGCACACGGTCAAGACCTGGCCCCTGTCGGATTCCTCCGGCCGGGCCCAGTACCTGGTCGGCCGTTGCTACGAGGCCCGGAAGATGGATGAGCGCGCGTTCAAGGAGTACCAGAAGGCGCTCACCAAATACCCCAAGCTGGAGAACTACGCGGAGATCCAGCAGCGCCAGTTCGACATCGCCAACCGGTTCCTCGGGGGGCAGTGGTTCAAGCTTTGGGGCTACATCCCGTTCTTCCCGTCGATGGACCGCACGGCCAGATTGCTCGACCAGGTCAACATAAACGGCCCCTACAGCGAGATCGGCCCGAAGGCCCTGATGAACATCGGCGCCGCGCGCGAGAAGCAGAAGGACTTCCGCCTGGCCGTGAAGGCCTACGAGCGCGCCGCCGACAAGTACTACGACCGGCCCAAGGTCGGTGCCGACGCCATGTATTCGGCGGGCATCGCCTGGAACCGCCTGGCCAAGCGGGCCGAGTACGACCAGTCGCTGGCCGGCAACGCCATCAACTTCCTCAACGACTTCAAGGCGCTCTATCCCGACGATCCGCGCAACGAGGAGGCCACCCGGATCGTGTCCACCCTCAAGACCGAGCAGGCGCGCGGCTCGCTCAAGACCGCCCAGTTCTACGAGAAATACAAGCGCTACCAGGGCGCCTTGGTCTACTACAACGAGGTGCTCGTGAAGGATCCGAACTCGGCCTTCGCGGCGGAGGCCCGCGAACGGATCGACCAGCTCAAGCCCAAGGCCCAGCGCCAGATCCGCCGCTGGTCCGAGAACGACGCCCGTCAACTCGAGCGCGAGCGCCTCGCCGCCACCAACGCGCCCGCGGCCACCGGCGCGAAAAAGAAGTCACCATGATCCGGAGCGCAGAACCGGCGCCCGCGCCGGCGGGCGACCGGCGGAGGGGGCGCTGGGCCGTCCTCGCGCTGGCATCCCTGATGTTCGGGGCGGGCTGTGGCGGGTACGCACTCGGTCCGAGCAATGCCCAGGCGGCGGGCGCCCGGGCCATCCGCATCGGCCATGTCGCCAACGGCACCGACGAGCCGCGCCTGGCCGACACCGTCAGCCACGCCCTCCGGGCCCAGGTGCACGTGGATGGCACCTTCCGGCTGGCCACGCGGGACGACGGCGACATCGTCATCACCACCGCGCTGCGAACCTTCCAGCGCAACCCGCTCACCTTCCAGGCCCGGGACATCATCGCCACCCGCGACTACGACGTGGTGCTCACCGCGCACGTGAAGGCCATCGAGAACGGCAGCGGCAAGGTGCTCCTCGACGAGGAGATCACCGGACGGACGACGATCCGGAACACGGCCGACCTGGGATCGGCCGAGCGTCAGGCCGCCCCGCTGCTGGCCGAGAACCTCGCGCGAAACATCATCAGTCGGCTTTCCGAGGGTTCCTGGTGACGCCCGGGCCCGCGCTCCCAATGGCACCCGCCGCCCCCGCCTCCCGACCGCCGCGGACGATCCGGACCGCCCATGGGTGCGGGTGGCTCGCCCCTCTCCTCGCGAGCCTGCTGTCCGCAGCCCAGGCGGCCGGGGCGGACTGGCCCGGTTGGCGCGGCGGCGGCCGGGACGGCCGTGCCGCCGACCCGCTGCCCGCGGGCCTCGACGCCGCACCCAAGGCGCTCTGGCGCAAGCCCATCGGCCACGGCTACTCCGGGGTCGTGGTCGCGGGCGGACGCCTGGTGATCCTCGACGACTCGTCCGGGCGCGAGACGGCCCGCTGCTTCGAGGCGTCCACCGGCCGCGAACTCTGGTCGCAACCCTTCGCCGAAATCTACTCCGACGAGTTCGAACCCGGCCCGCGATGCACCCCGCTCATCGACGGGAACCGGATGTATGTGCAGAGCTGCTTCGGCGAGTTTGCCTGCCTGTCGCTCGACGACGGCCGGAAGCAGTGGGGCTTCCACTTCAAGGACTTCGGGATGTTCTGGGTGAAGGACAAGGCCGGCGGACCCGGGGCCGCCAACCGGCGGGGCAATTCCGGTTCGGCGGCCATCGCCGGAGAGCGGCTCTTCGTCCAGATCGGCTCGACCAACGGGGCGAGCGTGGTCGCCTTCGACAAGGTCCGGGGCACGGTGCTCTGGAAGTCGCAGGACGACCTGGCCAGCTACGCCTCGCTGGTGACCGGCACCCTGGGAGGTCGCCCCCAGGCGGTCACTGTCACCTGCGAGGGCCTGCTGGGCCTCGATGGTGCCTCCGGCGAGGCGCTTTGGCGCATTCCGTTCAAGACCGGGGCCAATCGCAATGTGCTGACCCCGGTGCTCGACGGCGACAGGGTGCTTTTCGCCAGCCACACCACCGGACTGCGCCGGGTGGACCTGAAGGCCGACGGAGCCGGAATGCGGGCCACGCAGGCCTGGCTCAACCCCGCCCTGAAGATCAACCTCGCCACACCGGTGCTGGTGGGCCGCCAGCTTTACGGCCACGGGCCGGACAAGGATTTCGTCTGCGTCGAGGCGGACACCGGCAAGGTCCGGTGGCGGCAGCCGGGGTTCAACCAGTACGCGTCCACGATCGTCTCGGGCCGACGCCTGCTGGTGCTGAACGACCAGGGCGAGGCGCTCCTGCTGGAGGCCGATCCCGACCGCTACGTCGAACTCGGGCGCTTCCAGGCCTGCGGCAAGACCTACAGCCACCCAGCCTATGCGGGCGGCGTGCTCTTCACCCGGGACAGCCGCGAACTGGTCGCCTGGCCGCTGCTGAACCCGGCCCGTTGACGCCGTGCCCGTCGCCCCCGTTTCCCATGTGAACCGATCGCCGCGGAACGCCCCATGAAACCCATCCTCTTCGAACTCGGCGCGTTCCGGCTGCACTCCTTCGGACTGCTGGTGGCCATGGGCTTCCTCGCCGGCTCCTGGGTCGCCAGCCGGCGCGGGCGGGCCATGGGACTCGATCCGCAGTCCCTCCAGGACATCGTGTTCCCGTGGCTGCTGGTCGGCGGCCTGCTCGGCGCCCGCATCCTGTACGTCATCAGCTATTGGCAGCGCGACTTCGCCGGTCAGCCGCTCGGCGAGGTGCTGGCCATCTGGAAGGGTGGCCTGGTGTTCTATGGCGGGCTTGTCGGGGCCACCCTTGCCGGCATCGTGGGCATCCGGCGCAAGGGCCTGCCGCTCTGGGCGACGGCCGACTGCCTCTCGATCGGGGTGGCGCTCGGACACGTCTTCGGACGGCTGGCCTGCCTGCTCAACGGCTGCTGCTTCGGCCGCGCCTGCACGCTGCCCTGGGCCATCCGGTTCCCCCCCGATCACGTCACCCACGGTGCCCCCGTGCACGCGGCCCAGCTGTACGAGGCCGGACTCAACCTGCTCCTCTGCGGCGGCCTCATCGCTTGGCAATCGCGCCGGCCTCATGGCCGGGGCCAGATCTTCGCGCTGTACCTCATGGCCTACGCGGCCATCCGGTCGGTCAGCGAGTATTTCCGGGGCGATTATGCGGTGCAAAGCGCCCCGGTGGCCGGGGTCTTCACCCCGGGACAATCCACCAGCCTGTGGATCTTTGCCGCCGGTGTGGCTTTGTGGATGGCCCGCCGCCCAACAACCGGATCCCCGACGGGTTTGTCTCCGGCGTCACCCGCGTCGCACGGAACGTGACGAGGGACCGGGCAGGATTCCCCAACCCGCCGCGACCGCACCAAGGCCCCGCGTCAGAGCCGGTTGAGGGCGCTGATCACCGCCTGAATCGAGGCCAGTTCGATGTTCGTGTCCACGCCGGCTCCCCAGCGGGTGGTTCCGTCGGCCGTGCGGATCTGGATGTAGGCGATGGCGCTGGCCCCCTCACCCGACGCGAGGGAATGCTGCCGGAACTGGGTGACCTCGAAGCGCGGCACGCCGGTCTCGATCAGGCCGTGGACGAAGGCGGCGATCGGGCCATTGCCGCGGCCGCGGACGGCCAGTTCTGAACCGTTGCGGGTCATCGAGGCCCGGCATTCGAAGAGGCCGTCCACCCCGTCGGCATGGAAATGGATCAGGGCCCAGGGCGCGGTGCGCTGGACATATTCCATCCAGAACATCGCCTTCAATTCCTCGCCCCGGACCTCACGGCCCAGCGCATCGACCTGGTCGTTGGCGATGGGACCGAACTCACGCTGGAGGTCCTTGGGCAGCTCGATGCCGAACTCGGACTCGAGCAGGTAGGCCACCCCGCCCTTGCCCGACTGGCTGTTGACCCGGATCACCTCGCGGTACTCGCGGCCGATGTCCGCCGGATCAAGCGTCAGGTAAGGCACGTCCCAATGGATCCGGGTGCCGCCAGCCCATTCGGCCAGCCCTTTCTTGATCGCATCCTGGTGGGAGCCGCTGAAGGCCGTGAACACCAGCTCGCCCGCGTAGGGCTGCCGGGGCGGGACCGTCAGGCCCGTGCAGCGTTCATAGACCTCGCGGATCCGACCCAGGTCGGAGAACTCGAGGCCCGGGTGGATGCCCAGCATGTACAGATTCAGGGCCACGGCGACGACGTCGAGATTGCCGGTGCGCTCGCCGTTGCCGAAGAGGGTTCCCTCGACGCGGTCGGCCCCCGCCAGCAACCCCAGCTCGGTGGCCGCCACGCCGGTGCTGCGGTCGTTGTGGGTGTGGAGGCTGATGATCAGGCTGTCGCGGTTGCGGAGGTTGCGGCACATCCACTCGATCTGGTCGGCGTACACGTTGGGCGTCGCGACCTCCACCGTGCACGGGAGGTTGAGGATCATCCGGCGCTCCGGGGTGGGCTGCCAGATGTCCATCACGGCCTCCGAGATTTCCCGGGCGAAGTCCAGCTCCGTGGCGCTGAAGCTTTCGGGCGAGTACTGCAGGCGCACGTCGGTGCCTGCCAGCCGGTGAAGACGTTCCTGGATCCAGCGGGCACCCTGCACCGCGATGGCCTTGATCTCGTCGCGGCCCTTGCCGAAGACCACCCGCCGCTGTGCCGGCGAGGTGGAGTTGTAGAGGTGGATGATCACCCGCTTGGCACCCACCAGCGACTCGATCGTGCGCTCGATGAGGTCTTCCCGGGCCTGCACCAGCACCTGGATCGTCACGTCGTCCGGAATGCGCTTCTCCTCGATGAGTCGCCGGTTGAAGGCGAACTCCGTGTTCGAAGCCGACGGGAAGCCGACCTCGATCTCCTTGAACCCGCAGGCGACGAGCGTCTGGAACAGCTCCAGCTTCTGGGCCACGTTCATCGGCACGGCCAGCGCCTGGTTGCCGTCGCGAAGGTCCACGCTGCACCAGATGGGGGGTGCGGCGAGCGTGCGCGCCGGCCAGCGGCGGTCGGGCAGGTCCACCACCGGGGCGGGGCGGTACTTCGTGGCAGGTTGCTTCAGCATATCCGAAACGCCCGCAGGCTACGCCGGATGGAGGCATCGCGGCAGGAAAAAAGGCGCACCAAACCCCGGGGCCTGGGGTCACCGGGCACGCACCCGGAAGAACCTGGCACCCGAGCCGAGGCTCATGCGGACGGTGGCCGGTCCGTCGTCGGACCGTGCCGGGATCTCCTGCAACGGGGCGAAGGGCTCCCGGAGATCGCCGGTCACCTCGAGGCGATAGGCTTCTCCAGCCACCCCGTTCCAGCGAAGCTCCAAGTCGTCGTTGCCGGGTCGAACGGCCTCGAGCCGGATCGGCGGCGGCTCGGGCAGAATGACGGGAATGCCCGTGAACACCGGCCGGTCAGACACCGTCTCCGGGCCGGATCCGCCGAGGAAACCCGCATCGAAGCGCCGGGTCAGGATGCCGGACCCCATCTCGAGACCAACCCCGGCGGCCACCCGCAGCGTCTGCCCCCGGCGCAGCCCACCGAGGGAGCTCCTAGGGATGGACACCCGCAGCGAATGCGCGCTCGACACCCACGGAACCGCCACGCCGCGCACCGACTCCGGGTTCCAGGCGGCCATTCGCACCCCGGGAACCGAGGTCAACCCGGCATCCATCCGGAACACCCCTTGGCCCAGGGCCGTCCCGGAGCCGGGCCGGCGGAACAGACGATCCGGCCGTTGCGCCGTGACATCGCCCGCCACGACCGCGATCGACGGGCGGAACCCGTCGAAGGACACGCCCTCGGCGAGGTCCAGCGCATCCACCCCCTGCGCCGCCACATCGCCGGCGTTTTCGCGACGGCCGTTGCCCAGACCGGCCAGGGACGCCACCCCGGGCAGCCCCGGAACCTCGAGGAACAGGTACACGTCGGAGCCCTGCGAGATCGCCAACCCGTCGATGCCCAGGTGCAGATCGTCCGCATCCATCGCCACGCGCAACCGGCCGAGGTTGCTGAAGCGACCCGTGATCGAAGGAATGGCCGCAGCCCTCGAGAGCCCATGACTCTCCCAAGGCGGGAATCCCTCGGGGCCGGGAGCCTCGGGTCCCCCGTCCAACGCCCTCGCCGAGGGCTCCGGATCGGGAGCCCGGCGGATCACCGACTGGTCCTCGACCCGCCCCTGCGGGTTGATGCAACGCACGGTCAGCGTGTCCCCCTCGAAGCGGAGTTCGGTGAAGTGGTAGACCAACCGGAACGCCGATTGCAGCGCCGAAACCTCCCGCAGTCCGTAGGGAATCGCGCCGCCGCCGCCGGTAATGATCGAGGTCATCCCGTCGTAGGGGATGAGCCGCTCGTAGTTGTGGTCGTGGCCGGAAAGATACAACTGGACCCCGTGACGTCGGGCGATCGGCAACAGGACCTCGGCGAATTCGGCGCCGTCCGCAATCCGGTTGTAGTTCGAGTCGTCGAACCGGTGCAACGACGAGGTCTCCCAGGGGATGTGGGCCAGGACCACCTTCCAGGGCTTGCGGGTCGCCCCCAGATCGCGGTCGAGCCAGCGGGCCTGCGGGCTGTTGGTTCGCATCTGGTACTGGCCGAGGAAGGGTTGGAAGAGCACCGCGACGTGCACGTCGCCGGCGTCGAAGGAGTAGTAGGCCTGCGGCACGGTTTTTTCGGCGGCGTGCTCCCACTCCGGCGTGTCGTTGGTCGGGGAGCCGAAAATCTCCACAAGAGGGGCGAGCCCGTGATACAAGTCGTGGTTGCCCCACGAGAACGCCGAGGCCCGGGAACGCATCCACGGTCGTTGGACGCTCAAGAACCGGTGATCCGCCAGGGTCGGTGAGAAACCCGGATAGACCAGGTCCCCGACATGAAGGACCAGGTCGGCCGGCGAGCGCATCATCGCGGCGACCACCGAGTGCGGGGCGAAATCCCCCCAGCCCGAGTCGCCGAGCACCTGCACGGTCAAGGGACCCGTGGTCGGCAGGGTCCGGAATTCGAGCGGCGCGGTGGCGCCCCCCTCCCCCTCCGCGCCGAAAACCACCCGGTACCGATAGCGGGTGCCCGGTCGTAGCCCCCCGAGCCGCACGACATGCTGGGTGCCCTCGGGCCCGCGCACCGAGGACTCCGTGACCGATTCCACGCCATAGTCGACACGGATCGACCGCGGCCAGGGCGTGACACAGCGGATCTCGGCACGATTGGAGGAGATGTTCTGCAGGTAGGGTGCCCGCGAGACGTTGGCGAGGATCTCGCCCGTGAACACCGGCCACCGGGAGACGGCCCCGTCGCCGTGGAGTTGCAAGGTGACCCAGTTGGTTCCCGGTCGGATCCAGCCCTCCGCCGGGCCCATCGGGATCAGTTCGGGATTGCCGGCGGACCGTGGCGCCGGCACGGCGGAAAGAGGGACCGGCGCACCGGGGGTCCCGGGCAGTCCCCGGCGGATCCATTCCCGACCGTTGAGGCCAAGCACGAACCCACCCGCGTAATCCACCCGCAGCGACAACCACCGCACGTCGGCCCCCTCGGGCACCACGAAGGCCCGCCGCAGCAGCACCCGTTCCCAGCCGTTGGTGTTGGGGAATCGCGTCGATTCCCCGTGGGACGTCGTGCCGAACCCACCGGGTCCCTCCCACCACCCCGAATCATCAAAGGCCTCGGCCTGCCAGCCGGGCGGCGCCTCCCGCAGGGTCCCGGCGGCCAGATAGCGCCACCGGTCCGCCAGGGACACCAACGCGACGTCGTCGCCGGCCCGGGCAACCGCGGCGCACAGCCAGCAGACCCAGAACCCGCATCCGAAGACCCATCGCAACCTGCAGTCCATGACCTTGATCCAGTTCATCCGTTGCCCGGGGGATTCCAGTTCGGGGCAACCAGGGGAGGATGGACCGACTGGACGCGGACGCCACCCCCTTTCGACCGGCGCCCTCCCTCCTTGCGGAGGGGATACCGGTCCGGCGGCCAGGGGGCGCAGGCTGTCCGGCAAATGAAACTGCCCAAATGGACCGCCGGGACATGCCTGTCGTGGGGAACCTGCCTGGCGGCGCTGCTGCTGAGCGGATGCAAGGAACACCATGCCGGACACGGTCATGAGGAGGGCGCCGAGAAGGGCAAGGTCATCGTGAGCCGGCCGCTCAAGCAGGACACGCTGGTCACCCGGGATTTCGTCTGCCAGATCCGATCGGCCCGCAACATCGAGGTCCGGGCCCTCGAGAAGGGCTACCTGGAGTCGGTGAATGTCGCCGAGGGCCGGGCCGTGAAGGAGGGCGCCCTGATGTTCAAGGTCCAGCCGCTGGTCTACCAGGCCGAGCTCAAGCGCGCCGAGGCCGAGGCCCAGGCCGCCCGGGTCGAATACGACAACACCCGGCGGCTGGCCGACACCAAGGTCGTCTCGGACACCGAGCTGGCCATCGTGCGGGCCAAGCTCGAGAAGGCGCTGGCCGACGTGAACCTCGCCCAGGCCCATCTCGGGTTCACCCAATTGAAGGCCCCGTTCCCCGGCCTGATCGACCGGCTGCATGTGCGGAAGGGCAGCCTCGTCGACGAGGGTGACCTGCTGACCACCCTCTCCGACAACAGCGAGGTGAGGGTCTACTTCAACGTGCCCGAGCGGGACTACCTGGAGTACGACTCCGAGGAGCAGCCCGAGGAGCGCAAGCAGGTCGAGCTGGTCATGGCCAACGGCAAGCTCTTCGACCAGCCCGTCCGCATCAACGCCATCGAGGCCGAGTTCAACAACGAGACGGGCACGATTCCGTTCCGGGCCGATTTCCCGAACCCGAAGGCCCTGCTCCGCCATGGCGAGACCGGCAACATCCGGATGAAGAAGAGGGTGCCCGGGGCGGTGCTCATCCCCCAGAAGGCCACCTTCGAGGTGCTCGACCACCACTACGTGTTCCTCGTGGACAAGGACGACAAGGTCGTCCAGCAGCGTATCCGCATCGCCGAGGAGATCGAGGACGCCTTCATCGTCACCTCCGGCGCCACCGAGAACGACAAGATCGTCCTGGAAGGCATCCGCCAGGTGAAGAGCGACGAGAAGGTGACCTACGAATTCGTGGAGCCGGCCAAGGCCTTCGAGAACCTCAAGCTCCGCGCGGAATAACCGACCAGGGCCACGATCATGTTCTCCAGAATCCTCCGCCGCCCCGCGCTGGCCATCGTCATCTCGCTCCTGATCCTGTTCCTGGGCGGGCTGTCGATCGCGACCATGCCGATATCGCAGTTCCCGGACGTCGCCCCCGTCGTCGTCATGGTGATCCTCGACGACTTCGGTCTGGAGGCGGGCCTGCAATGGCTGGCCGAGTCGTTCTCGCAGCGGACCCGACTCGGGGTGGACTTGCAGGCCTCGGGCATCGGCCGGTATTCCGACGGGACCGAGACCCACCTCTTCCGCATCGCCCAGGAGGCCTTCACGAACATCCTCCGACACGCGGCGGCCCGGGCGGTGAAGGTCCGGCTCCACTCCGACGGGCAGCGGATCGTCCTGCACATCGAGGACGACGGCCGTGGACTCGGGCCGGCGGCGGAGGGTCCGACGAGGCCTCCCAGCCTTGGGATGACCGGCATAAGGGCCCGGGCGCGGCAGTGCGGGGGCGACATCGAGATCTCGCCGGTCTCCCCCCACGGCCTGCGGCTGGTGGTCACCGTACCCGCCCGCGCTCCCGAGGCCGGACCTGCCTGAGCCGACACGGCGCCGGTCACCGGCGCTCGTACCGGTGCCATCCCGGCGTCTCGACGACCTCCACCCGCCCCCGGGGCGCGTGGAACACCAGCGCCTCGACCCGATGGCGGCGGACCCGCTCAAGACCGGCCTGCGGCCCGAGCACGCTCACGACCTTGGACAGGGCATCGGTGGTCATGGCCTCCCGGCCGATCAGGCTCACCTGGCTGGGGTGGGTCAGGGCCCAACCGGTCCGCGGATCGACCAGGTGTGAATAGCGCACGCCACCGAGTTCCACGCGCTGGAAGCGGTCGCCCGAGGTCACCAGCGCCCGGTCCTTGAGCCACACGACCCGCCCGGGCGGCGCGTTGGTCACGTCCAGTTCGCCCACCTCGACCTTCCATCCGGGCTGACCCGGCGGCGATCCGGAGGCGAAGAGGTCGCCTCCGCCGGACACCAGCGAATGGCGTATGCCGCGGGATCGGAGCACCCGGGTCGCCTCGTCCAGCGCGTACCCCTTGGCGATGCCCCCCAAGTCCAGACGCATGCCCGGCACCCGGAGCGTCGCGGTCCTGCGGCCCGATGCGTCCCGCCCCAGCACCACGTGGCGCCACCCGGTGGCGGCGCGGGCGGCCTCGACGCGGGCGGCCTCCGGCAGGAGCCGCTGGCGACGGGCACGCTTCCACACGTCCACCAACGGTCCCACCGTGACGTCGAAGGCCCCGTCGCCCAGGCGCGAAACCTCCGCGGCGCGTTCCAGCACCTGGGCGAGATCCGGACCCAGCGGCACCACCGCCCCGGATCCGGCAGATCGCGAAAGCCGGCTGAGTTCCGACTCCGGCTCATAGTCGCTGAGGATGAGGTTCAATTCGGCGATTCGGGCAAAGGCCGCTGCCGCGGCGGCCTCTCCGAGGGCCGCATCCGGTGCGTACAGGACGATGCGGAACGGCATGCCCATGTGGGTCTGCCGGAATTCGCACCGGACCGGTTCCAGGGGACGCCCCGGGGCGGGCCCGGTCCGGCACCCGGGCCCGAGGAGGGCCAGGACACCGGCGAGCACCAGGGCGGCGACCGCCCCCGGATGGCGGGCGTGGACGAGGGGATTCCTGGACATGGCCTGTGGGGCAGGAGGCGTTCGGCGACGGTCTTCCGGGACGCTGGGGCTCAGCGCTCCGGGCTCCCGGGCAACCCGGCGGCCGGGGAGGATGCGGCCCCGGCCGGGGCGGCCTTGGGCTTGACCTTCTCGGTGTACGTGATGACCCCGGCCCCCAGCACGATGAGGCAGACGCCGAGCCAGCGCAGCGGACTCACCATCTCGTGCAGGACGAACCTCGCCGCGAGGGTCGTGAGCACAAAGCCCAACGAGGTCAACGGCCACACGAAGCTGACATCGCCCCGGGACATCAGATGGAGCAGACATCCGAAGAACGCCGCCTCGAAGGCGATTCCCGCCAGCAGCGGACCGTTGGTGATCCCGGCGCGCAACAACCGAAGGACTTCCGGGACGCTGACCCGACCCATCTCGCCCACCTCCTTGAGGCCGCGGCTCAGGAACACCACGCCGATGGCCTCCAGGCAGAGGCCGACGAGCAACACCGTGATTAGGCGGATCATAGGCAATCGGAATACCGGCAGCTCCGGATGCCGCGGGCCTCGAGGACCTCGCGCACCCGCGGACTGAGCAGCGCCTCCAGCTCATGCCGGTGCGCGCCCTCGTCGGCATGACAATACAGCTCCCAGGTGCCCGGCTGAAGCTCCGGGAGCAGACGGAGCAGATAGTCCTCGGTCACCCGGCTGTTCTGCAGCAATCCGTAGGTGGCACCGGCATGGCGAAGTCCGCGCTGCGCGAGGAGCGGGCGGCTCCGCCGGGACAGCGCCCCGAACACGGCCGCATGGGAGACCCGATACAGATACTCCCCGAAGGCCAGGCGAAGGTTTTGGATCAGCGGGTCGCGGGTCAGGCGGACCGAGCGGACCCCCAGCCTGCCGGCCTCGTCGAGCAGCACCCGGAACACCCCGGGATGCAGGTGGAAATTCAGGTGCCCATTGACATGGTCCAAAGGCAGCGCGGTGGCCTGGAACGCCTCGAACTGCGCCAGCACCTCATCCCGCACCTGGGCCCGCAACCCCGGCAGGAAGAAATAGCGCAATCCCGCCAGCACCGGGTTGTCGGTGAACCGGCCGGCGGCATCCACCAACCCGGGGATGCGATGGCCCGGGAGCACCGCACGACCACAGACCAGCACCAGGTGGAGGCCCACGCCCAGCAACGGGTTCGCCCGGGCGATCCGGACCGCCTCGTCGGCGGCGTCTCCCGCCACCATCAGGCTGGCCGAGGTCAGGATGCCCTCCCGATGAGCCCGCTCGATCGCCCGATTGGCGCTCTCCGAGATGCCGAAATCATCGGCGTTGACGATCAGACGGATGGCCTTCGCGGGGTCGTTGCCGCCCACCGTCCCGGCCCCGGGGCCCAAGCTAGTCGCCGCCATAACTCGTGACCCTCAGCCCCAGCCGGGACCTCAGGATCGCCCCGAGGATGATCCCGATCTTGCGGGCACGGCTCAGGCGCTGGGGCGTCTCGTCGAGCACATGGAAGCGCGACCGCTCGAGCCGCTCCAAGAGCCGCCAGTAGACGTTGCCCATCAGGTCGGCCGACACCATCGAGGCCCGCTCGGACACGGGCAGGATCTCCCGGGCCCTGCGGTAGAACCCCCGGGCCCGCCCGTCGACCTCGAGGGCCAGCTGGTGGAAGCGCTCCGACCACTCGCGCCGGAGGATCTCCTCGGGCCGCACCCGGAACCGCTCGAGATCGGACAGCGGCAGGTAGATGCGCCCGCGGAACGAATCGTTGCCGACATCCCGAAGGATGTTGGTCAACTGGAGGGCCTTGCCCAAGGCGTCGGCGTAGGCCCGGCAGGCCGGGTCGGTGTAGCCGAAGATCTCGATGCTCAGGAGCCCCACGACGCTGGCCACCCGGTAGCAGTAGAGCTCCAGCTCGGACGGGGTGTTGTACCGGGTCTGCACCAGGTCGGTCTCCACGCCGAGGATCAGCTCGTCGAACAGGCGGAAGGGCAGCCGGTAGGTGTGGATGTGGGGCGCCAACTCCCGATTGACCTCCATCGACGGTTCCCGGCCCTCGCAGGCCGCCGCGATGTCCGTCCGCCAGGCCGCCAGCGTCCGTCGGCGCTCATCGACCGGGATGGAGTCCTCGTCGGCCGCGTCGTCAACCTGCCGGCAGAAGGCATACAGGGCGGACATCGCCACCCGCTTCTCCGGCGGCAGGAGAATGAATGCCAGCGCCAGGTTGGAGGCGCTCTTGCGGGTGATCTGCTCCGAGACGCCCGAATTCACAGCTCCGGCGGATTTTGGTCGCCGGCGCCCTTGGGCGGGAGCCCCCCGGTATCGGCCAGCGTCGGGTTGCGGGGACGCTCCTTGCTGCGGCGACGGCGGCGGCGTCGGCCGGAACCCTGGGCGTCGCTGATCACGCCGCGGGCCTTCTGCTTGTCCGACTTGCGGAAGAACACCGCCCAGATCAGCCCGAGCGCCAGCACCAACAGGCCGGCGAAGAGGGCCACGGCACCGCCGCTGAAGGCCTTCTGGGTCTCCGGATCCAGGCCCGTCGGCAGCTGGGGCGCCGTCGACTCGGCGAGGATCAGAATCGCGTTGGGAAACAGGGGACTCATCGGACGGCAGAGCCTGTTCCGGGGTCGACGTCCTCGTCAACGCCGCCGTCCTCGCCCAGGCCGAGGCGTCCCATCCGGTAGCGGAGCGAATGCCGGGACAGGTCCAGCGCCGCGGCGGCCTTGGCGTGATTGCCCCGGCTGGCCTCCAGCGCCTCGAGGATCAGCTCGCGCTCGAAGCGGATCAGCGCCTCAGGCAGGGATCCCCCATGGGACACCCCGGCCCGGGCGACGGGTCCATCCCGCAGGCGCGACTCCACCTCGAAATCCGGCAGGCTGGACGGCTGGACGGACTCCGACACCTCGAGGATCACGGCCCGCTCGATGACGTTGCGCAGCTCGCGCACGTTGCCGGGCCAGGTGTGGGCCTGCAGCGCCTGCATGGCCAGCGGCGAGATGTCCTTCACCGGCCGCCCCAGCTTGGCCGCGAACCCCCGGAGGAAGTTCCGCGCGAGGATGGGGATGTCGCCGGAGCGCTCGCGCAACGGCGGCGGGCGGAACTGCATCACGTTGAGCCGGTGGAAGAGGTCCTCCCGGAAGTCCCCGGCCTTGATGGCCTCGACGATGTTCCGGTTGGTGGCCGCGATGAGGCGCACCTGCACCTTGAGTTCCTGCGTGCCGCCGACGCGCGTGAACGACCCATCCTCGAGGAAACGCAACAGCTTGGCCTGCAGGGGCCGGCTCATGTCGCCGATCTCGTCCAGGAAGATCGTGCCGCCGTCGGCCTCCTCGACGAGCCCCCGCTTGGCCCGATGCGCCCCGGTGAAGGCGCCACGCTCGTAGCCGAAGAGCTCCGACTCGAGCAGCGTCTCCGGGATGGCCGCGCAGTTCAGCCGCACATAGGGGGCCGAGGCCCGGTGGCTGTGGAAATGGATGGCCCCGGCGATCAGTTCCTTGCCTGTCCCGCTCTCGCCGAGGATCAGCACCGTCGCGTCGGTCGGGGCGACGGTCTGGATGAGCTGGCGCAGCTCGCGGATCTTGGGCGATTCGCCCACGAGGTTCTCGATGCGGATCCCGGTGCCGGCCCGGGCCTTGAGGGCGGCGTTCTCGGCCAGCAGGCGGTGGCGCTCGGCGCAGCGGCCCACGGCGTGGAGCAGCTCGTCGGGCTCGAAGGGCTTGGCCAGGTAGTCGGTCGCCCCCGCCTTGATGGCCTCCACGGCCAGCTTCGGCGTGGCGTAGGCCGTGATCATGATCACCGGGAGGTCCGGCCGTTTGGCGGCCACGGCCCTGAGGAACTCGTAGCCGCTCATGCCCCCGAGGCGGGCGTCGGTGATCACCATGAAGGGCGGCTCCTCCTGGATCATCTTCAGCCCGGCCTCGGCCGAGTCGGCCAGGCGCACCTCGTACGACTCGCCCTCGAGCACCGTGCGGAGCGACAATCGCATGTTCTTCTCGTCGTCGACGACCAACAGGGAGGGGAGTTTCATCGAAGTCGCATGAGGGTCCGTGCGGGCAGCGTGACGGTGAAGGTGGCCCCCTGGCCAGCCTCGGATTCCACCCGGACCCTCCCGCCGTACATCTCGGCCGTGTGCTTGACGATGGTGAGCCCCAGGCCGGTCCCGCGGTCCTTGGTGGTGAAATACGACTCCCAGATCCGGCCGGCCACCTCGGGAGGTATGCCGGGACCGGAGTCGCGGACGCTCACCTGCACGGCGTAGTCGGGCGCGGGGCGCGCGGTGATCCACACCCGGCCCCGCTGGCCCACCGCCTCGCGGGCGTTGACCAGGAGGTTGGTGAAGATCTCGAGGAAATGACCGCGCTGGCCGAGCAGGACCGGCAGGGCCGGCGGGATGTCGCGGTGGACCTCGATGGCGAATCCCGCGCCGGGCGGCAGGGCGACGGCCAGGGCCTGTTCGATCACCTCCGGCAGTTCGACCCGCTCGACGCGGCCCTCGGTCAGGCGCGCATAGCCCATCAGGTCGGTGATGATCCGGTCGGAGCGCGCCACCTCCTCGCGGATGATGGAGATCTGCTGGGTGATGGTCTTGCCCTCGCGGACCGTCTTCTGGAGGGTGTAGGCGGCGTTGTTGATGATGCCCAGCGGGTTCTTGAGCTGATGGGCGATCTCGGCCGCCAGGCGGCCGGCGGCCTCCAGCTGCTCTTGCTTGAGGGCGAACTCCTGGGCCTCGGCCTCCCGCTGCCGCTGCCGGTCGATGAGGATGCGCAGCCCGAGGCAGAGCCCGGTCATCAGCAGGAGCAGCAGCACCCGCAGGATGAGCGACTCGAAGGGCTCGGACGACGGATCGATGGCTCCGGCCGCCGACTCGAGCTTCGGCGTGTAGCTGTCGAGCACCTGCGACTCGACCTGGTTGAGCCTCAGCTCCAGCACCCCCGACAGCACATAGAGGGCGCAGACGAAGAGGTTCGAGAGCACCTGGACCTCCGGGCTGGGGATGATGGCCGCGTTGCGCAGCACCAACCCGAGGAACACCCAGTACAGGACGCTGTCGAAGCCGCCGCAGAACAGCGTGACGGCCGCGAGGAAGGCCGTGTCCAGCAGGCAGATGCCGGAGACCACCTTCTCGAGCATCGGGGTGGTGATCTCATCCATGCCCCACAGCACGATCCCGGCACCGATGTTCACCGCCGTCATCATCAGCGTGAAGTCGCGCAGGTATCCCAGCACGTCTTCGCGCGGTACCGAGAGGGTGCTGAAGGCGCCCGGGTTGAAAAGGTACCAGTAGATCACCGGGGCCAGGACCAGCTTCACCCAGGTGGCGATGTTGCGCTCGACGAAGCGGACCCGCTGGCGGAAGAGCACCGGGTCGGGCGGCGGGGCCCGGAACACCTCCAGCACCGCCCCCCAGCGCTGGCGGAGCGATTCCAGGGTCGGCGACTCGGTCATGGGGATCGCGAAGGGGTTCGGGGGACGGGCTCAGTCGGTCCCGGCGAGCACCGCCTGGAGGATCTCCTCGACCGGAGCCAATCGGCCGATGCCCTCGTACCCGCAGGACAGCAGGCCCTCGGAAGGCCCGACCCAATGGACCCCGCGCGACCGCAGCAGGGCGACGTTGGCCTGGGTGGCCGGATGGCGCCACATCCGGCCGTTCATGGCCGGGGCAACCAGCACGCGCGCCTCGGGCCGCACGGCCAGGGCGATGCACCCCAGCGCGTCGTCGGCCAGTCCGTGCGCCAGCCTGGCCAGGCATTGGGCGGTCGCCGGGGCGATAAGCAGCAGGTCGGCCTCGTCGGCGAGGCGGACATGGGTGGGTTTCCAACCCTCCTCCTCGTCGTAAAGGTCGGTGACCACCGGCTGCCGTGTCAGCGTCTTGAAGGGCAGCGCCGTGACAAAGCGCTGCGCGTCGGCGGTGAGCACGGCATTCACGCGGTGGCCCGCCTGGGTGAGTTGGCTGGCCAGGTCGATGGCCTTGTGCGCGGCGATCGATCCGGTGACTCCAAGGACGATGTTCATGGTTCAGGCAAGTGGACCGGAAGCGCTGCCGGGGGTCTCCCATCGGAATTCCTGCCGTGCCGATCGGCACCGCTCGGCCTCGTAGATCGACCGGAGGCGGTCCAGATCCTCCTCGCGGCTGCGGCTGACCAGCAGATGGTCGAACTCGGCCCAGCGGGACACCTCGGCCTCGGCCGTGTCCAGGCGACGGGCGATGGCCTCGGGCGCGTCGGCATCCCGGCCCCGCAGTCGGGCTTCCAGTTCGGCGCGGGAGCCCGGGGTGATGAACACCGTCACCAGGCGGCCGGCGAGCGACGGATCGGCGGCGACCACCCGGCGGATCGTCTCGGCTCCCTGCACATCGACGCTCAGCAGCGCGTCCCGGCCCGTCGCCCAGTGGGCCCGCACGGACGCCTTCAGGATGCCCTTCCAGTCGCCATACACGTTGGCGTGCTCGAGGAACTGCCCCGCCGCGATGCGCTGCTCGAAGTCGGCCCGGCTGAAGAAATGGTAATCCACCCCGTCGACCTCGCCCGGCCTCGGGGCCCGGCTGGTGCAGGTGATGATGCGGCCGATGCCGGGGCAGGCGTTCAGCAGACCCTGGCTGACGGTGGTCTTGCCGGCTCCGGACGGGGCGGAGATCAGCAGCAGGAACGGGGCGCTCTGGTGCATGGATTCGGGCGGGAGGCTCAGGCTACTCGACATTCTGGACCTGTTCGCGGAAGCGTTCCAGTTCCGTCTTCATCAGCACCACCTCGGCGGCGATGCGGGCGTCGTTGGCCTTGGAACCGATCGTGTTGATCTCGCGGTGGAACTCCTGCGACAGGAAATCCAGCTTGCGACCCACCGCCTCCCGGCTGCGGCGGCAGTCTTCGTACTGCTGGAAGTGGCTGTCGAGCCGGGCGATCTCCTCGGAGATGTCCGAGCGGTCGGCGAAGACCACCAGTTCCTTGAGCAGGCGCTCGTCGTCGAGGGAAACCCCCTCGAGGCCGGCGGCCTGGAGGCGCTGATGCAGGGCCTGCCGATGGCGCAACGGCACCTCGGGGGCGAGGGCCCGGACCCGGTCCAGCGCCGCCCGGATCCCTCCGATGCGCACCTCCAGGTCCCGCTCCAGGGCCTCGCCTTCGCGGCGGCGCATGCCCTCCAGAGCCGACAGGGCCGAAGCCAGTGCGGCCGAGGTGGCCGGCCAGGCCGCCTCGGGATCCACGACCGTCGACCGGTCCTGGGTGGGGAAGACCCCGGGGCATCGGGCCAGCACCTCGAGGCTCACCTGCGCGGCCGCGCCCGAGAGCCCCAGCCCGGCGGCCACCTCGGACCACTCCCGGGCGTACGCGGCGACCACGTCGCGCTGCAGGCGTGGTCCGGCCGGTGCGCCCTCGGGCAGGTCGAGGCTCACGCGAACCTCGCAGCGCCCGCGGGCCACGACCCGCGCCACCGCGTCCCGGATCCGCGCCTCCAAGGGCTCCCACTCGGGCGGCAGCATCACCACCACCTCGGCCTGCTTGCGGTTCACCGACTTCAGCTCCACCCCCACGCGCGCGCCGTCGGCCGACGATTCGCCACGGCCGTACCCCGTCATCGAGTTCATGCCCGAGTGTCGGGGAGAGTCCGTCGGCCTTGCCAATCCAATTCCCCGGGACGCCTGGGGGCGTTCCGGCATCGTGCCACCGGGAGCCCCGGGCCCGCGGTCCGCCCCCACCGGGGCCAGAGGTGACCCGACCACCATCGGGCCGAGGCCGCTCCGAGTTTGGGCTTGAGTCGCGGCGGCTTTGGCGCGACCCAGAGCCATGACTCCGACCACAGCGAGGCCCTCCGGCTTCCCCCTGCCCCGCACCCTGTCGTTCCTGTCCCTGCTGCTGCTGGGCCTGGCCGCCGGCGGGTGCACCCATGGGCATCGCGCCGGAAACCCCGGCTCCCAGGGCGACGGCCACTTCGTCGTCGGGCCCGAATACCGCATCGATCCCGACCTCACCGATCGGGGCAATCCCAAGGGCCGGCAGTTCGAATTCAAGATGCGCCTGGCCGACAGCCGCCTTTTCCGGGGCGATGACAACACCCTTGAGCCGGCCAAGAAGGCCGTGCGCACCGAGCGGAAGATCTTCGTGTACATCCCGGCCGCCCACCGCGACGGCACCCCGGCGCCGGTCCTCGTCACCCACGATGGCCCCAGTCAGCTCAAGCTCGTCCGCAACGCGCTCGACAACCTCACGATCTCCACGGATCCCGCGCGCAGCCTGCCGCCCTTCATCGTCGTCTCCATCGAGAACGGCGGCAACGACGGCAAGAACAGCGAGCGCGGACTCGAATACGACACGATGTCCGATCGCTTCGCGCGCTTCATCAACGACGAGGTCTTCCCCGCCGTGCTGGCCGATCCGGCCATCCGGGCCGCCTATCCCAGGCTGTCCATCACCAGCAACCCCTGGGGCCGAGCCACGATGGGATGCAGCTCGGGCGGTGCCGCCGCGATGACCATGGCCTGGTTCCGACCCGACCTGTTCCGGCGCGTGATCGCCTACTCCGGCACCTTCGTGGATCAGCAGGACGACGACGCCCCCGAAGAGGCCAAGTACCCGCTGGGCGCCTGGGAGTACCACTCGAGCCTGAAGCTCATCGCCAACAGTCCGAAGAAGCCCTTGCGCCTGTTCACCCATGTGTCGGAGAACGACCTTCGGGCCAAGGACGCCGAGCAAACCTACCACAACTGGGTGATGGCCGGTGAACGCACGGCGGCGGCCCTCCGCGACAAGGGCTACCACTACCGGTACGTCTTCAGCCGGGCCACCGGGCACTGCGACTCGAAGGTCTTCGAGCACACGCTGGCCGACACCCTGGTCTGGACCTGGCGCGGTTACCGTCCGGGTTGAAACGGGGCCGGAGCGCTTTCAAGTCCGGGGTTCCCAGGACCGACAGGCCACCCACGGGCGGCCTGTCCGCGTTTCGATCCGCCCTCCAAGAGGGGCATCTTCGGTTTCATCACGACTGATACCACCGCAGCGTGTCGCGGAGGCCTTCCTCCCATCCGACCTTCGGATCGAAGCCGAAGGCCGTGCGGGCGGCGGAGATGTCGGCGAGCGAATGACGGACGTCGCCGACCCGAGGTTCGCGGTGTTCAGGCACGATGGACTGACCGAGGATCGTGTTCAGGCTCGTCATCAACTGCACCAGGCTGACGCCCTCGCCCCGGGCAATGTTGAACACCCGGCCGGCCACCGCCGACTCCGGCGCCTCGGCCACCGCGATGTTGGCGGCCACCACATTCGACACGTGCACGAAGTCGCGGGTCTGGAGGCCATCCCCGAACATCACCGGCGTCTGGCCCCGGAGCGCCTGGGTGCAGAACCGCGCGATCACGCCCGAATAGGGGGAATCGAAGGACTGCCGGGGGCCGAACACGTTGAAATAGCGCAGGGACACCGTGGGCAACCCGTGGAACTGGTGGAACATCCGGCCATAGGTCTCGGCCGCGTACTTCTGCAACGCGTACGGCGACAGCGGTTCCGGCGGGAGGGCCTCATGCTTGGCCGGGGTCTCGTTGTTGCCGTAGATCGCCGACGACGAGGCGAACACCCACCGCCGCACCCCCGCCGCCCGGGCCGCCTCCAGCAACTGCACGGCCGCCGTCAGGTTGGTGTGGTTGGAGGAGACCGGCTCGGAAATGGACCGGGGCACGCTCGGCATCGCCGCCTCGTGGAAGACCCAGTCGCAGCCTTCCACGGCCCGCCGGACCAGCGCCTGGTCGCCCACATCACCCGGGATCACCTGCACCGGATCGCCGGGGCGGATCCACGCGAGGTTGTCGCGCGACCCGAGCGAAAAATCATCGAGCACGACCACCGAGTGTCCCCGGCGCACCAGCGCCTCCGACACATGCGATCCGATGAACCCGGCGCCGCCGGTGACCAAGGCCTTCATGAGGCCGCATGGCATGGCCCGGGGCGCAGGTCGGGGTCAAGCAGCAACCTCCGCCCGGGGTTTCGCCGCAAGGCGACCTCAGACGGGCGACACCGGGACCGCCGGCGGACCCACCAGTTCCCGGTGCAGGTGGTGCACCAGCGTGGCGTTGTCGCACTGGAGGTACTGCATCGAGCCTCCCATCCGGGAGAAGCTCTTGCAGAACCGGAGGTAATAGGCGGGATTGCTCTTGGGAGGCTCGCCCCGGGTCCAGTCCCAGCCGCCCCCATCCTGCAGGTCCACCACGTAGATGCGGTGCCCGGACACGGGCCCCCGGCCCTGCTGGAAGCGCAGGTTGTGGGCGCAACTCAGGCTCTTCTCGAAGACCTGCGGGGCCATGATCGCCGAACCGATCGACAAGACCACGCCGCCATCCAACGCCTCCACCGCCCCCGCGAACGACCGGAAATCTTGGGCCGCCGCGCGGCCGATCACCGCCCCGTTGAACATCGGGTGGCAGGAGATGATGTCGTATCCGATGCCCGGATGGACCGTCACCGGCACCCCGAGGCGCCAGGCCTGGGCCAGCAGACTGGCGTGTTTCCAGGCATGGGTCACCTCCTGCCGGCCCGATCCCAGGCCGTGCCGGGTCATGGCCGACAACAGCTCGCAGCAGGCCCCCGCCATCGGGTCGGCCGGGAACTGGGCGACCAACTGGCCCAACATCCCGGGCTCGGGCAAGTCACACCCGTCCTCATGGATGAACCTGCCCAGCGACTGGCCGTAGCCCAGCCCCTGCAACGCCCCGGCCATCAGGGCCAGGTGGATGTTGCGGCCCGTCTCGTCCCAGGTGCCGAAGGTGCCCGCCGCGACGTTCTCCTCGACGCCCTCGGTCGAGCGCCCCAGCCACGCATACTCCCAGTCATGGATCGTGCCCGCGCCATGGGTGGCCAGGTGCTGGAAGAACCCGGCCTCCATCAGGCCCGTGAGCAGGGGCACCGCCCCGTTGCGGATCAGGTGGGCGCCGTACATCAGGATCACCGGCGCCCCCGCCTTGCGGGCGTCCCGCATCGCCTCGGCGATCTCGGCCACGCGGTCGGCCTGGGCCGGCGGGAGTGGAGCCGGCGGACGATCCGGTGCGATGAGGATGTCCTCCACCCGCGTCAGGCTCCGGCGCTCGGCTAGGGGCCGCACCTTGAGGCGCATCAAGTCGATCTCGGGCATGTCGGACGGGATTGGAAGCCCCGGTCGCCCGGCAAGGGAAGCCCGCAGTTGACCCTGGGGCGGCGCCCGGTATCGACCGTCGCACGCCGGCGCCCGGCGGCCCCGCGCGGAGGCGTCCCGGTTGCGGTGGCGAAGGCGCGCGATTCGGTTTTAGTCGTTGACGATGGTCCGGGGATGTCGGTAAATTTTCCTTTCTTCGAGCGTTCCAGAGTAGCTCAATGGTAGAGCAATCGGCTGTTAACCGATGGGTTGAAGGTTCGAGCCCTTCCTCTGGAGCCAGTCCCTCACGGAGCCAATCCCCTACAAAACCAATCCCTCACGGAACCGGTCCCTCCCAGGCCGGCATTTCGCAGCAGGGGTTCTATCCAACCTGCGATCCGTCCCGCATTCAGCCCTTCGAAGGGGCCATTGCGAAATCGATGCCTGGCCGGACCCACCGGGCTCCCAAAGCCCCACCGTCTCAACCCACCCCGCTTGGTGAACCCACCCCGCTTGGACCCACCCCAGCCTCCTGTCACGATCCCCATCCGACCGAGCGATCGCTCCCCGTTGCCGGAAGGTCGGGAGCAGATCATCCACCGCCTCCCCAGCCCCCCGACGAAACCGATGCGACCGATGATGGCACGCGATGCGATCCGACGACCATGGGTCGCGCTGGCGCTGGGCCGTCTCCTGCTCGAGGGGCTCACGAGGACGGTCCTCGGTGACACCGGGGCCGACACCTCGCCCGGCACCGGGCGTCTGGCGGGCCTCCTGCAGCGCGAACTGGCGGCTCCCGGGCGCTGGGGCGCGATGGTGACGCGACTCGACGGCACCCTCCTCTTCGCGACCAACGCCCACGAGGCGTTCATCCCGGCCTCCACCACGAAGCTCTTCATCGGCGCCCTGGCCCTGGACCACCTGGGAGCCGGGGCCCGCATCCAGACCCCGGTCCGGGTGAGCCGGCCGCCCGACGCCGACGGGACGCTGCGCTCGGACCTTTGGATGCTCGGGCAGGGAGATCCGACCCTCGGCACGGCACCGCGCACCGCCTCGCAGGGCGCCGTGGGCTCCCGGGATGACGCGTTGGTGCCCTGGGTGGAGCGGTGGCGGTCGATGGGACTCCGACGCATCGAAGGCGATCTGGTGCTGTGCGATGCAGCGGTGCAGGTGCCGGAGTACGGGCCCGGTTGGGAGGAGGAAGACCGGGCCGAGGCCTATGCGGCACCGGTCTCCGCCTTCGTGGTCAACGACAACTCCTTCCGGGTGGCCACCCCGCCGGTGTCCCCGGGCACCGCTTCGGTGCCCTTCCGGATCGACCCCCCGCTGCCGGCGCTCGAGGTGGTCTGGGCGGTGTCCCCGGGGACCAACGCCACGCACCGGATCCAATCCATCCGGCCCGGCCCGGATCGGCCGGTCGAGATCCGGGGCCGATTCGCAACCGGGACCAACGGGTGGTCGGCGGACCTGGCCGTGGCCCGCCCGGCACAGGTCTTCGGCGAACTCCTCCGGCGAACCCTCGAGCGCCGGGGTGTGCCGGTCACGGGAACGGTCCGGGTGAGCCGGAGCGCCGAGGACTGCCCCCCGGTGGCCTGGGACCGGTGGATCTCCCCGTCGCTGGACCAGCGGTTGGGCCTCTGCCTGAAACCGTCGCAGAACCTCCACGCCCAACTGCTGTTGGCCGAGGTCGGTCGTGGCGCCAGGTCCGCGGCGGGATCCCCCTCATCCCCCGCATCCCCAGGGGGTGCCGATGGCCCGACCGGCCCACCGAACCTGCCCCCGGCGCGTCACGACCTGATGGGATTGGCCCGGCTTCCGGCCCTGCTGGCACGGGCCGGCATCACCCCGGCGGAGGTGCATCTCGAGGAGGGGTCCGGGCTCTCCCGATCCAACCGGGTCTCGCCGGCCGCGACGGTGGCACTGCTGTGCTTCATGGCCGGGCACCCGCACCGGGAGGTCTGGAAGGAGAGCCTGCCGCGGGCCGGCGTGGACGGGACGCTCCGGAACCGGTTCCGCTCGGGCCGGGCACGGGGCGTCGTCCGAGCCAAGACCGGAAGCCTCCGGGGCGTGCAGGCGCTGGGAGGATACGTGAGGACGGCCGGAGGCGAGGAATGGGCCTTCGCCATCTACGCCAGCGAGGCCGGGAACGCCGCCGAGGCACGCGCGAGGATGGACCGCTGGGTGGAAATCCTCGCAGGGGGGGGCCCGGAGGGCGCCGGGGGATCTTCCGAGCCCGGCGCAACCCGCCCTCCCGGACGCCCCCCGGGGTGACCTCGACCGGAGGTCACGGATCGAAGCGGAACCTGCAGAGGCCGCCGTCGACCGAGATGAATTCCAGACGGGAGGCTCCCCGTAGCCGGTAGAACCGGGAGGTCGGACCCGGGACGGGCGCCTCCACCCGGCGGGCCGCGTCGTCGACGGCGTAGGCGCTCTCCTCGGTGAACGCCGCGCGCAGATCGGGGGCGGACTCGAGGATTCGCCGACCGGAAGGCGAGGCGGCGGAGGTCTGCAGTCCCAGCCAGGCGGCGTGGGCCGAGATGCGGGTCATGTAGCCGAGGGTGCCCGTCGGCGACGGTCCCGGCGGCAGCAGTTCCTGGCTGCCGGGAAAACCGGCCCAGAGCCCGCGGGTGTCATACAGCGCCCCGGAGCGCACCGGCAAGGCGGTGTCCGGGGCATAGGGCCCCTCGACCGAGAATCCGATTCCGGCCAGTCGCCACACCCCGTCGCGGTCCAGCACGAAGGCCCCGGAACCGGAGTCCCCGCCCGCATACATGGCTTCATCGGCACCGGCCGACACCGAGAAGTCCATCACCAGCAACTCGCCAACCGGGGATCGGTCGGCGGGCACCCACCCGGCCACCGTGTTGGTTCCCCACCGCTGGACCCCGTCATACTCCCCGACCCACCAGCCCCGACCCGGTTCAGGATCGCCACGCCGGCCACCGCGACCGAAGACCAGGAGGGGTCTTCCTCCCTCCCGGGCGGCGGCCTGCAGGGGGGCGAAGTCGGCGAAACGCCCCGCCACGGTGACGACGTCGAGATCGGTGCCGGCCCGTTGGGTCACCTCCTGGGCGAGGTATCGCAGGCCCCGGAACTCGAAGACATCGCCCGGACGGCCTCCGAGGTGGTGCGCGGTGACGAAGTGCCTCGGGCCGACCACCGTTCCGAGCGCGAAGAGCCACCGCCCCTGCCACTGCCAGCCGCCGGACGCCAACAGGCCGGTCGGAGGATGGGTGTTGGCGGCGGGGTCTCCGGAACCGGAGAGGATGAGCCCGCGAACCGGCGGTCCGGACAGCGGCAGCAGCCACCACGCCAGCAACCAGGCACTGGCGATGGCGTTCATCCGGGGGCGACTTGGCCGGAATTTCACGGGTCGACCGGTTGCCGGGGACGGTCGTCGCGCCGGCGTTGCTCGAGGAAGAAACTCTTGAGCAGGTGCCGACATTCGTCCTCACGGATCCCGGGCGTGATGGCGCTGCGGTGGTTGAGGGTGGGGAACTGGAGGAGGTTCATGGCTCCACCGGCCGCACCGGCCTTGGCGTCGGGGGCGCCGAAGACCACGCGGGCGAGGCGGCAATGCACGATGGCCCCGGCGCACATCGGGCAGGGCTCTTTGGTGACATAGAGCGTGCAGTCGGTCAGCCGCCAGTCGCCGACGGCCTCCTGCGCCATGGTGAGCGCGAGCATCTCCGCATGCGCGGTGGCGTCCTTCAGGAGTTCGACCTGGTTCCAGGCGCGCGCGATGATCCGCGGGCCGCGCACGATGACCGCGCCCACCGGCACCTCCCCGGCCTCGTAGGCCCGGGCGGCCAGGCGGAGTGCGTCGCCCATGAAGACACGGTCGATCCCGGGGTCGATGAACTCTGGGGTCTGCAGGGGATCCATGGGTTTGGGGGGGGCGCGGATCGCCGTCGGTCAGGCCCGCCGACGCGGACTGCTCTGCTCGAGGGTCCAGCTCGATCGGCCGTCCGGATGAACGTGGACATGGGCTGCGAAGAACCCGTCGCGATGGCTCCAGAAGAGGGGCCAGATCTGTTCGCGGTCGGTGTCGGGCAGCTCCAGCAGGGCCAGTTCGGCCCGGCTGTGGAACCCAAACACCCCCTCGCGGTGCGGCGGAGGCAATTGCCGGAGCCTGGGCCGGACCTCGAAGAGGAACATCAGCCAGTGGGTCTGCCCCTGGTATCCGTGCTCGCTGACCAGGCCGGTGAGGTGGAGATCGGAGGGCGCGAGGCTCAGGCCGGTCTCCTCGTGGGCCTCACGGCAGGCGCAGGCGTAGGGGGACTCCCCGATGTCGGTCTTGAGCTTGCCTCCGGGCGGGCTGTGGAGCCCGCGATTGGGCTCCTGGGCCCTGCGGATCAGCAGGACGTTGTCGCGGTCGTCGAAGCAGTAGAGCAGCGTGGCGATCTTGTAGGGGAGAGTCACCTCCCCCAATAGAGCCCCCTTTCGTCCCGGATGGAAAGCCCCGGGCGTTGGCCGGCGCCGACCGGGAGGGGATGCCGGCGCCCCCCCTTTCGAATCCGGCAGCCCGCAATTGATGCCGGCCGGAGCGTCGGTCATGCTCTCCCCTCTCATCCATGAGCGAAACCCTGGTCATCGGACACCGGAATCCGGACATCGACGCGATCTGCTCGGCCATCGGCTATGCGGAATTCAAGCGGCGCACCGGCCTGAAGGACGCGGTCGCCGCCCGCTGCGGCGACTGCAACGACCGGACCGACTTCGTGCTGCGGACCTTCGGGGTGCCGGCGCCGCGCTTCGTGGCGGACGTGTCGCCGCAGGTCCGCGACGTGATGGTGGACCGGGTGGTGGCCGTGTCGCCGCGCACCAGCATCTGCGAGGCGATGTCGGTGATGGACCAGCGGAACATCCGCGTGCTGCCCATCCTCGACGCCGACCAACGGTGCCGCGGCCTGCTGTCGGTCTTCAAGGCCAGCAAGTTCTTCTTCCCGTCGCCCAACCGGATCTTCGACTCGAGGCGGATCGTCGGCTCGGTGCAGGGACTGGCCCGGACCCTCGGCGGCCGCGTGCTCTGCGGGTTCGCTGACGAGGTCGAGGAGGACCTCATCCTGATGGTCGCGGCGATGAAGCCGATCAGCTTTTCCGAGCGCCTGCGCAACTACGCGGCCCAGCGGCTGGTGGTGGTCGTGGGAGACCGGGAGGACATCCAGCGCACGGCCATCCAGGGCGGGGTCCGCCTGCTGGTCGTCACCGGCGGCCTGAGCGTGTCGGACGAGATCCTCGCCATGGCCCGGCACCATTCGGTGAGCCTGATCGTCTCCCCCCACGACTCGGCCACCAGCGCCATGCTCTGCCGCGCCGCCATCCCGGTGGAGCGGCTGCTGCGCGACGACTTCCTCAGTTTCCAGGCCGACGAGAAGCTCTCCGAGATCCAGGCGATCGCCGCCGCCTCGGCCTTCCAGGCCTTCCCGGTGGTGGACGGCGACGACCGCGTGGTCGGCATGCTCTCCAAGTCCGACTTCCTCAAGCAGGTCCGCCGCCGCCTCATCCTCGTCGACCACAACGAGATCGGACAGGCCGTGCAGGGGGCCGACAAGGTCGAGATCCTCGAGGTCATCGACCACCACCGGATCGGATCGTTCACGACGCACCAGCCGATCCTCTTCCGCAACGAGCCGGTCGGCTCCACCAGCACCATCGTGGCCGACTGCTTCTTCCAGAACGGGGTCGAGCTGCCCGGGTCCATCGCGGGCCTGCTGCTGGCGGGCCTGGTGTCGGACACGCTCAACCTCACCTCGCCCACGACGACCCCGCGCGACGCGTCGGTGCTGGCGAGACTCGAGACGATCGCCAAGGTCGACGCCACGCGGTTCACCGAGAAGCTCTTCAGCTCGGGCTCGGTGCTCACGGCCAAGCCGGCCGCGCAGGCCATCGCCACCGACTGCAAGGAATACACGGAGCGCGGCCACCGCTTCAGCGTGGCGCAGATCGAGGAGGTGGGCTTCGAGCAGTTCAACCGCCGCAAGTCCGAGGTCGCCGCGGCCCTCGAGGCCCACCGCGCCCGGAACGGTTACCTGTTCTCGGCCCTGCTGGTGACCGACGTCGTGGTGCAGAACTCGCTGTTGCTGGTGTCGGGGACCGAGGGGTTCCGCCGGACCATCGGATATCCGGAGCGGGAGCCGGGCGTCTTCGAGATGAACGGGATCGTCTCCCGAAAGAAGCAGCTCCTGCCCTTCCTCACCGACTGCCTCGCCCACCTCGACTGACCGGGTCCGCCCCGACCGGTCTCAGGCACCCGGGCCGGGTCCGCCCAGGATCCCCAGCCGGCCGCCCACCTGCACCATCGACTGCCCCCGCACCAACACCTGCTTGTGCCGGCCGGTGGCCCCGCGGACCAGGGACACACCCCCCGGGGCAGCCCGAGAGTCTCGGCGAGGAAGCGCACCACCTCGACATTGGCCGCCGAATCCACCGGTGGGGCGGTGACACGCACCTTGAGAGCCTGCCCCCGGAGTCCCACGATGGCATTGGCCGATGCCCTCGGCACGACCCGCAGGTCCAGCAGGACCCCGTCGGCCGTCTGGCGGAGGCACGGGTGCGTCATCACCAGGGCAACCGCAGGAACAGCCGGGGGGCGGCCCCCTCGACCAGGTGGCCGATTCCCCAGAACAGCCCGGCGGCCACCAGGGGTGCCAAGTCGATCCGCCCCCACCTCAGCGGCAGCGGCGCCAGCCACCCGCAGAGCCGGCCGCCCGTCGAGTGCAGGTAGTCCCAGAGCGGCATCGGGCCGAGGTAGACGTGGTCGAGGAAGAAGCGCATCAGGCACAGGAGCCCCAGCGGCCACTTGAGGCAGGCCAGCCCGGCGATGGCCACCACGCCGGCCTGCTGAAGCGCGTGCGCCCCCGATGCCCTCGCTGGGACGAGCCCGGCCGACACCAGCACGGGCGACACGGCCAGCCAGAGGCCGCCAAGGGCGACGAGGAACGGAACCATGGAAAGACCCCAGGGCCAGCGGGCCAGCGAACCCAGCTCGCCCCGCAGGCTCCGGGTGATCGGATCGGTCTCGGCGTCCCGTCGCCGCAGGGCCGCCAGGAAGGCGAAAGCGAGGTAGGCCTGGATCAGCAACCCGACCCAGCTCAGCACCGAGTGCGCCAGCATCCGGGACCAGAGGTCGCTGCGGAAGACCACGGTCACCGCCCCGAGCGACCAGGGTACCGCCTCGGCGAAGTGGGGCGGGAACCCGTGGTGCAGCGCGGCACGGGCCACGAGCAGCATCAGCAGACCGGGCAGCGCCATCGGACTGCGCCGGGGAGTGCCACCATCTGCGGGATGGAGGTTCGAGGCCAGGGTCAGGGCCGGCTTCGCCGACACCGGATGCGCGCCGAACCCGCGCCAGGACAGCCACAACAGCAGCCCGGCGAGGTCCGTGGTCCAGTCGAGCCAATGCCAGTGCATCCGGGCGGGAGGCTGACCGGCCCCGGCGCGCCAGGCGGCGGGACCGGCCGAGGGACCTCACATCATCTTGAGCAGGGTGTCAGCCATCTCGCTGGGAGTGGCCGCGACCCCGATCCCTGCGGCGCGGAAGGCGTCGAACTTCGCCTGGGCCGTGCCCTTGCCACCGCTGACGATGGCGCCGGCGTGACCCATGCGGCGTCCCGGCGGCGCGGTCGCGCCCGCGATGAAGCCGGCGACGGGCTTGGTGCCATGGGCCTTGATCCATTCGGCGGCCTCCTCCTCGGCCGAACCGCCGATCTCGCCGATCATGATGATGCCGTGGGTGTCCGGATCGGCCATGAACAACTGGATCACGTCGAGGTGGGAGGTGCCGTTGACCGGGTCGCCGCCGATGCCCACGCAGGTAGACTGGCCGACGCCACGGCTGGTGAGCTGGAACACCGCCTCGTAGGTCAGCGTGCCCGAGCGGCTCACGACGCCGATGTGGCCGCGCTTGTGGATGTAGCCCGGGGCGATGCCGATCCGGCAGCCTCCGTGGGAATCCTTGCCATCGCCCGGGGTGACGATGCCCGGGCAGTTGGGGCCGATGAGGCGGGTGGCGCTGCCCTGCATGGCGCGCTTGACCTTGATCATGTCGTTGACCGGGATGCCCTCGGTGATCGCGACGACGAGGTCGAGACGGGCGTCGACGCCCTCGAGGATGGCGTCGGCCGCAAACGGCGGCGGGACGAACACGGCGCTGGCCGTGGCCCTGGTCTCGCGGACGGCCTCGGCGACGGTGTCGAAGATGGGCACCTTCACGCCGGCGTGCTCGAAGACCTGGCCGCCCTTGCCGGGGGTGACACCGGCGACGACCTGGGTGCCGTAGTCGATGGACAACTGCGCGTGGCGGGCGCCGAAGGCGCCCGTGATGCCCTGGACCAGAAGCCGGGTCTGCGGGGTGACGAGGATGGACATGCGATTGGGAAGTGGGGGGTTGGTGTCGTTGCGGGGGATGTCCGGGACTAGGCGGCGACGGCGGCCACGACCTTCCGGGCGGCGTCGGCCATGGTGTCCCCGCTGATGATGGTCAGGCCGGACGAGGCCAGCGTGGCCTTGCCGGCGGCGACGTTGTTGCCCTCGAGCCTCACGACCAGGGGCAGCTTCAGGCCCGTCTCCCGGACGGCTTCGACGATGCCGGTGGCGATCACGTTGCAGTCCATGATGCCGCCGAAGATGTTCACGAAGATGGCCTTCACGTTGGGGTCGCTCAGGATGATCTTGAAGGCCGCCGAGACCTGGTCCTTGGAGGCCCCGCCGCCGACGTCCAGGAAGTTGGCCGGCATGCCGCCGAAGTGCTGGATGATGTCCATGGTGGACATGGCCAGGCCTGCCCCGTTGACGAGGCAGGCGATGCTGCCGTCGAGCTTGATGTAGTTGAGCGAGAACTTGCTGGCCTCGATCTCCAGGGGCGACTCCTCGGCGAGATCGCGCATGCCCAGGATGTCGGGATGGCGGTACAGCGCGTTGTCATCGAGACCGATCTTGGCGTCGACACAGAGCACGGCCTGCTTGCCGGCGGGGGTCTCCACGACGGCCAGCGGGTTGATCTCGACCATCGAGGCGTCGCATTCCCACCACGTCTTGTAGACGCCGAGGATGACCTTGACGGCGCTGTTGAAGGCGTCGCCCTTGAGGCCCAGGGCGCTGGCCACCTTGCGGGCCTGGTAGGGCTGGATGCCCACGGCGGGATCCACCCACTCCTTGATGATCTTCTCCGGGGTCTTGTGGGCCACCTCCTCGATGTCGACGCCACCCTCGGTGCTGGCCATGATGAGCGGCCGGCTGTTGGCCCGGTCCAGCAACACGGCCAGGTAGAACTCCTTGAGGATCTTCTCGGCGGCGGCGACGAGCAGCGTCTGGACGACCCGCCCCTCCGGTCCGGTCTGCACGGTCACCAGGGTCTTGCCCAGCATGTTGTCGGCGAAGTCCACCACCTCGTCGACCGACTTGGCCAGCTTCACGCCGCCCTTGAAGCCATGCTTGAAGGTGCCCTTGCCACGGCCGCCGGCATGGATCTGCGACTTCACCACCGCCAGGGTGTGCCCGGAGGCGAAGAGCTTCTCGGCCGCGGTCCGGGCCTCGGCGACGGTCTTGCAGGGCTCGCCGGACGGCACGGCGACGCCATGCTGCTTGAGCAACTGCTTGGCTTGGTACTCGTGGATGTTCATTCGGTTCTGGCTGGGTCTTCCTGTGGATTGACTTTCGGTGAATCTGGAGCGCGCGTGCCGTGGCTCCCCGGGGGGCTCCACCCGGACTCGGCCGCCGGGGCCGGGGTGCCGGCTCCCGCGGTCCCGACCCCGGGCAATCCGGGACCGGGCGGCGCGGTGTCCGCTCAGGCGCGCTGGGCGATCGGGCTCACCGTCAGGCCGACGGGGCCGGTGTAGACCGATTGCGGGCGGATGAGGCGGTTGTCGGCCAACTGCTCGAGCACATGGGCCGTCCAGCCGCTGGTCCGGGCGATGGCGAAGAGCGGGGTGAACAGGTCGGTCGGGATGCCGAGGCTGTAGTAGACCGTGGCGCTGTAGAAATCGACGTTCGCATGGAGGTTCTTCTCCCGGAGCATGATCTCGGCGATGCGCTCGGACATCTGGATCCACTTCGGCTCGCCCAGCTTGGAGGACAGGATCTGGGCCATGCGCTTGAGGTGCGGGGCACGCGGGTCGAGGACCTTGTACACCCGATGTCCGATGCCCATGATCTTGCGCTTCTGCGCGAGGCAGTCAGCCACATAGGCGTCGACCTGGTCGAGGAAACCGATCTCCTTGAGCATCTTGATGACGCCCTCGTTGGCGCCGCCGTGCAGCGGTCCCTTGAGCGTGCCGATGGCCGTGGTCACCGCGGAGTACATGTCGCTGAGGGTCGCGATGGTCACCCGGGCGCTGAAGGTCGAGGCGTTCATGCCATGGTCGGCATGCAGCACGTAGCACATGTCCATGGTGCTCTCCTTCTCGACCGAGGGCTTCTCGCCGTCGATCATCCACAGGAAGTTGGCGGCCTCGCCGAGCTTCGGGTCGGGGGCGACCAGCGGGAGACCCTGACGGGCCCGGTGGAAGTAGGCCGTGATGACCGGGATCTGGGCGATCAGGCGCAGTGCCTTGCGGCGCTGCGCGTCCATGTTGTCGTCATCGGCCGTCGTGTCGTAGCACCCCAGCGCGCTCACGCCCGTGCGGATGGCGTGCATCGGCGGGCAATCCTTCGGGAGGCTGGTGAGCAGGTCGATCACCCCCTGCGGCAGGTCGCGGTAGCCCGCGAGCACGGCCTTGAGGTCGGCCAGTTCCTTGCCGTTCGGAAGATGGTTGTGGTAGAGGAGATGCACCACCTCCTCGTAGCTCACCTTGCCCGCCAGTTCGTCGATGTCATAGCCGCAGTAGATGAGCTGGCCGATGTCGCCGCGGACGTCGCTGAGCCGGGTGTGGGCGGCGATGATGCCTTCGAGGCCCTTGGAGACGGACGGGGAGGCGGGGGAGGTGCTCATGTCAATGCGTGGAAAAAGGAGCGCGGTTCGATCGCTTGACAAGTCTGTTGGCCCGGGGAAACGGGCGTCAACGAATTACCCGACCCCAATCTCCGAATATGGCTGATCATCGCCGAACCTGCCCGAACCACGCCGCGAAGCCCCGGGGGGTCACCGATCAACGGGCGGTCACGTGGAAGGCTCCTCCGCCGCCTCGGTCTCCCGGCGCAGGATCTCGGTCATCGCAGCCACATCGAGTCGGTCCTTGTCCCGCCAGGAGCCGGACTTCAGCTCGATGAGCTGGGCCGGGCCGAGGTAGGCGATGGAGCAGTCGCCGGATTTCAGGTGTCTCAGGTGAGGTCGGAACTCCGCCAGCCGCCGGCCCTTCATCTGGGTGAAGAGATCCAGCTCGAACTCCTCGATGACCCGGACCGAGCCCTCCTGCGGGAGGAAATCCCCGGGCGTCAGCTCACGGGCCCAGCCCTCGCCCCAGCCGGAAAGAAACTCCAGAAGCCTTCGGATGTTCTCCGGCGACGGGTCCACCAGGAGGTCGGTGTCGTTGGTCTGACGATGATATCCATTGAGGATCACCGCCAAGCCCCCGACCCCACGTACTCAACCCCGGCCCGGGCGAGGCCGGCCAACAACTCTTCGAACCGGGAAAGCGTCTCCCTCGGCGATGGCTGGTCTTCCATGGGTGTGGTGCTGCACAAACCGGCGTTGTTCCTCGAGCTGCCAGAGGACCTGTCGGGGGGTCGACGCCCGTCCGACCTGACGCCTCACGGGAAAGTCGGTGGAACCGGAGGCAGTCTCCATGCCGGGACCGTATCGAAAGCGGTCGAGCGGGTCAAACCCACCCCAGGCCTTCAGGTCAGGGCATCGGGAAGCCAACCTCCGGGACCGGGAGCAGTCCCCGCTTTTCGGTCGGGGCGGGCTTGCCTCGCGGCGGGAGGGGCCGACTATCGTCGCTCCATGCCGTCCACGCCGCACGACACCGAGATCGCCTGCCTGCCCCAGATCCCGCAGGGGGTGAGGGTCCACCGCCTCGACAACGGCTTCGAGATCCTCCTCCGGGAAGACGCCTCGGCGCCGGTCGTCAGCGTGCAGGCCTGGGCCCGGGCCGGAAGCGTCCACGAGGGCCAGTGGCTGGGGGCAGGCCTATCCCATGTGCTCGAGCACATGCTTTTCAAGGGCACCACCACCCGGGGCGCGGGCCGCATCGACCAGGAGGTCCAGGCCGCCGGCGGCTACATGAACGCCTACACCAGCTTCGACCGCACGGTGTATTGGATCAACGCCCCGGACACGGGGGCGACGACGGCCATCGATATCCTCTGCGACATCCTCCAGAACGCGACGCTGCCGGCCGATGAACTCGAGAAGGAACTCGACGTCATCCGGCGCGAGATGGCCATGGGCGAGGACGATCCCGGCCGGCGCTCGAGCAAGGGCCTGTTCTCGGCCGCCTACACCCGCAGCCCGTACCGATACCCGGTGATCGGCCTGCCGGACCTCTTCAATCGCATCACCCGTGACGACCTGCTGGCCTACTACCGGGCCCACTACGCGCCGAACAACTGCTTCCTGGTGGTGGTGGGCAACGTCCGGGCCGACGAGGTGATCGAACAGGTGCGCCGGGCCTTCGCGGGCTCGCCGGCCCGGACTCTCCCCTCGGGCTACCTCGCGCCGGAGCCCCGGCAGATGTCGCCCCGGGAGGAGGTCGAACTGGCCCCGGTCGAGCACGCCCACTTCCACCTGGGCTGGCACATCCCCGACCTGACCCATCCGGACATCCCGGTGCTGGACGTGCTGTCCACGCTGCTGGGCGGCGGCCGCAGCTCGCGGCTGTACCAGGCGGTGCGGGAGCGCGAGGCCCTGACCCACTCGGTGAGCGCCTGGGTCTACAGCCCCGGGCTCGGCGGGCTCTTCGGCGTGAGCGGCGTGTGCGATGGCGGCCGGTTCGACGAGGCCCGGCGGGGGATCCTCCGCGAAATCGCCCGCATGGCGCGGGAACCGGTGGAACCGGCCGAGCTGGCCAAGGCCGTGAAGCAGTTCACCGTCGGCACGCTCTCCTCGCGCAAGACCATGGAGGGCCAGGCGCAGGACCTCGGCGGCAACTGGATCGCCGTGCAGGACCTCCACTTCTCCGAGCGCTACCTCGCGGCCGTCCGCGCCGTCGGCCCCGACGATCTCCGGCGGGTGGTTCGCACCTACCTGCGCGACGACAACCGCACCGTGTTCGCGCTGATGCCGAAGACCTCGGGCATGCCCGGGGAGTTCGCCGCACCGGCCGCGGCCAGCCATCCCATCGAGCGACGGAGGCTCTCCAACGGGCTGCGCGTGCTCATCAAGCGCGACCACCGGCTGCCCTTCGTCGAGATGCGGGCGGTCTTCGAGGGCGGCCTGCGGGTGGAGACACCCGCCGACTCGGGCATCACCTCGATGCTCTCGCGCCTCTTCATCAAGGGCACCCCGACCCGCTCGGCGGAGGACATCGCCCGCGAGATCGAGGGCCTCGGGGGCAGCATCGAGGCCTACGCCGGCAACAACACCTTCGGCCTCAGCGGCGAGGTGTTGAGCGAGGACCTCACCCGGGGGTTGGCCCTCCTCTGCGAGATCCTGCTGCGGCCGGCCTTCCCCGAGGCGGCGCTGGAGCGGGAGCGCGAGGCCCAGCTTGCGGCGATCCGGGGGCAGCGCGACCAGTTGCTGCAGGGCGCCTTCAAGGCGATGCGCCGCGGGCTATTCGGCGACTTGGGCTACGGGTTGGACACGCTGGGCAGCGAGGCGGTGGTCCGTTCCCTGCGGGCGGATGACCTCCGGGACTTCCACGCACGCTGGACGGTGCCGGGCAATGGCGTCCTGGCCGTCTTCGGCGATGTCGATCCCGACGCCCTGACGGCCCTCCTGGAGCGGCACCTGGGCGGCTGGACCGACCGCCCCCACCCGCCCTTCCCCACGCCGGCGCCGGTGCAGCGGTCCGCCCGCTCCGAGGAGGCCCGCGAGAAGGAGCAGGCCGTGCTGGTGCTGGGCTTCCCGGGCGCCCGCCTCGATTCCCCCGACCGCTTCGCCCTCGAGTTGATCCAGGAGGCCTGCAGCGACATGGGCTCGCGGCTCTTCATGCGCATCCGCGATGAACTGGGGCTGGCCTACTATGTTGGAGCCAACCTCCTGACCGGGCAGACTCCGGGCTACTTCGCCCTCTATTGCGGCACGGCCCCGGACCAGGTGGAGCGGGTCGAGCAGGAACTGCGGGCCCAGGCCGGGCTCCTGCGGACCGAAGGCCTCGGTGCCGAGGAACTCGCCCGCGCCAAGGCCAAGCTCATGGGTCAGCGCAAGATCGCGCGACAGGACCTCGGCGCCTTCGCCATGAGCACGGCCCTCGACGAGCTGTACGGGCTGGGCTTCGACCACTTCGAGGCCGAGGCGTCGCGCTTCGAGTCGGTGACCGACGCCGACATCCGCCGCGTGGCCCAGACCTACCTCGACCCGGACCGCTCCGTGGTGGCCATCGTGCGGGGCACCACCCCGGCGGTCACTTCGAGCGCTCCTTGAGCACCTCGAACTGCGGCGTGCCGTCGCGGACGAAGCTCACCAGCACGCGCCCCTTGGCCTTGGCCACCTCGGCCTGGAACTCCTTGGGGGTGCGGACCGGCTCGTGGTTGATGTCGGTGATGACATCCCCCGGCTTGATCTCGTAACGGTCGGCCAGCGACCCGGGCTGCACCTCGGTGACCAGGACGCCCTCGGCGGCCTCGATCTCGAACTGCTTGGCCAGCTCCCTGGTGATGGGCTTGACGGTCATGCCCAATTCCATCACGGCGGCGGCCTCCTTCGGGGCCTTGGGCTTGCGGCCGGAGGCGGCCATCTGGTCCCGGGTGGGTTTTTCGTCGGGCTTGACCTTGACCCGGATCTTCTCGTCGCGGCGGAACACGTCGAGCACCACCTCGGAGCCGGCCTTCTTGCGCGAGATGAGGCTGCGAAACTGCTGTTTCGTGGAGACGTTCTTGCCGTCGACCGAGACGATGACGTCGGCCGGCTTCAGCTCCGAGCCGTAGGCCGGCCCGCTGGGCTCGATGGACCGCACCACCACGCCGTCCTTGGCCTTGGTCTCGATGTCGCGGAAGCCGCGGTACTCGCGCAGGTCGGCGATGCCGATGCCCAGCCAGGACCGCACGAACCGGCCGTCCTCGATCAGGCGGTCGCCGATCTCCCGGGCGAGGTTCGACGGGATGGCGAAGCCGATGCCCACGCCCACGCCCATGGACGTGCGGATCATGGAGTTCACGCCCATGACCTCGCCGTTGATGTTGACCAGCGGCCCGCCGGAGTTGCCGACGTTGATGTTGGCGTCGGTCTGGATGAAGTCCTGGTCGGAGAGGGTGCGCATGTCCTCCACCTGCCGGCCCTTGGCGCTCACATGGCCGAAGGTCACGCTGTACTCGAGGTCGAAGGGCGCGCCGATGGCGATGGCGAACTCGCCGACCCTCACCTTGTCGGAGTCGGCAAACCGCACCGGCACCAGGCCGGGCACCTTCTCGGTCAACCGGAGCACGGCGAGGTCGGATTCGGGATCGCGCCCGCGCACCTCGGCCTTCACCTCCCGGCCGTCCTTGAAGACCACCAGGGTGGCCTCGGCATCCTCGACCACGTGGTGGTTGGTCAGGATGTAGCCGTCCTCGCGGATGACCATTCCGGAACCGCGCCCGTTGTAGAACGGATTGCCCTCCGCGTCGGTCGGCTCGGGCTGGTTGCGGGGACGCCGCGGGGTCTGGCCCCGGAACCGCTCGAAGAAGCGCTCGAACTGCTGGCGCTGCTCCTCGGGCAACTGCTCGAGCAGCGGGTTCCCCCCGGGCTCGAAGCCTTCCTTGTCCTCCTTGGTCTTGACCTTGATGACCACGACCGACCGGGAGACCGAGTCGGCCACCTCGATGAAGGCCTGGTTGAGCTGGCGGGCCATCTCCAGCGCCGGACTGGCCGGGACGGCGGAGGTTTCCTTGGCGAGCACCGGGACGGAAAGAAGCGCCGCAAGCAGCGCTCCACGACAGGCACGGGACGAAGAACGGATACACATCATGGACTGAGGATAACGCCTACTCGGCCTTCCGCCAGTCGGCCGGACAGGTTGTGGATTTCCGCCCCGCTGGAGCGCACCTTGGAGCGGGTCCATCGGGCCCGATGGCTTCCGCCTCCCCGCCCGCCGCCGGGCCCGTGCCGGGTCAGCACCCTTGCCCGGCGTCCGGGCCGCCGGTAGCGTGCCCACCCATGCTCCCGATCATCGAGAACCTGCTGATCCTCCAGGATCGCGACCGCCGTCTCCTCCGAGTCCGGGCCGAGGCGGCCACGATCCCGGGTCAGGGGCAGCTCGTGCAGGGCAGGGCGGCGGCCGGGGCTGCCGAATTCGAGGCCATCCGCCGGCAGGCGCAGCAGCTCGAGAGCGACCGCAAGAAGCTCGAGCTGGAGGCCGACGCCCTGAAGGACCGCATCGGCAAGGTGCGCGCCCAGCAGAACGAGACGCGGAGCAACGACCAGTACAAGGCCTACGAGCACCAGATCGAGACCAGCCAGCGGGAGATCTCCAAGCTCGAGGACCAGCAGCTTGACCTCATGGAGCGCATCGAGGCGGCCAACGCACAGGTGGCCGTCGCCACCCGGGCCCACGCCGCCCTGAAGGCCGAGACCGACCGCCAGTTGGCCGATCTGGCGGCCCGCGAGAAGCACCTCGCCACCGAGCTGGCCAGCGCCACCGAGGCCCGCGCCACGGCAGCGGCCGGCATCACGGACCCGGCGGTGTTGAGCCGCTACGACCGGTTGCTCAAGACCAAGGGTGACAACCTGATCGTCGGCGTGGCCGGCGGCGTGTGCGGCGGGTGCCACATGAAGCTTCCGACGCAGTCGGTGGTCTCGGCCAAGGCACAGAACGAACTGGTGGCCTGCCCGAGCTGCAGCCGGATCCTCTACTTCACGGCCGACATGGGCTGAGGCCGGCCGGGCCCCGTGGGACCCCGGGACGACCGTCAGGGAACAGCCCGCAGCCGGGCCAGGTAGGTCAGCAGGTCGGCGACCTCCTGCGGCGTCATCGCGTCGAGCAACCCCTCGGGCATCGCCGACACCGGCGAGATGGTGTCCGAGAGCACGGCGTCCCGGGCCAGGGTCGTCACCTCGCCGCCCTCGGTCCGCAGACGCAGGCCCTCCGGGGCGGCCGCGCCGGCCGCCAGCTTGCCGGCAGGCACCACGAATCCCGAGTGCTGGAGCCCGTCCCGGGTCTCCACCTGGTGCAACGCGAACTCCGGGGCGATGCGCCGCGAGGGCCAGCGGATCTGCTCCAGCAGCGCGTTCCGGTCCAGCCGGGAGGCGATGCCGTCGAGACCCGGGCCGAACTCCCGTCCCTTCCCCTCGGCACGGTGGCAGCGGCCGCATTGGGGTCCGGAGTCGGCATGGAAGAGGGCCCCGCCCCGCCCCGCGTCGCCCACCAACCCCTGCAGCGCGGCCTCGTCCCACCCCTCGCCGAGCACGCGCCGGCGCCGGGAGGCCGGCAGGAAGCGTTGGAAGAGGTCGCGCGTCGGCCCATTGGTGGAGACCACGGCCCTGCCGACGACGGCCGGGTCCGGCACAGGCACGCGGGCCAGGTAGGCCAGCGCGCCGGAGGTCTGGTCGATCGGGAGGTCCAGCGGTGCCGCAGCCACGACGCGGGCACGGGCCGCGCGCACGGACTCGGAGGGAGGCCGCATCGAGGCGAGGCCCACAATCCACCGGGCCACCAGCGCCGTGCCGGCCTCGTCGACGCGGCGGGATCCCTGGATGGGCATCCGTCCGGATCCCTCGGTGCAGATCCGGTACCAGAGCACCGAGCGCCACGGGTCGCCCGGGGCGATCACGCGGGCCTCGGCCATGCCGAAGGTGCCGCGCGCCGGGGCCACGTCGATCAGGCGGCTGTCGGCCAGCGGCCGGTCGAAGTTCAGGAAGAGCGGCACGGCACCGCCCGCCCCCCAGCGGTGGCAGTGGGCGCAGTTTCCGTGCAGCCATGAGCGGGCGCGGGACTCGAGGTCGGCGGTCTCGTCGGCCGGACGGCTCAGGCGCGCCGTGGCGCGCAGGTCGTCGTGCACCTCGATCACGCCGAGACCCGCCAAGCGTCCGGCCTCGCCCAGATCGGCCTTGCCGAGCAACTGCTCGAAGTTGAAGGCCAACGGCGGACCGGCCCAGGCGTTATGGCACCGCAGGCATTCGGCCCGGGAGGCGATGCGCCAGGATTCGGTGCGCCGGCCCGAGGGTTCCCGCGCATCGGCCACCTGCCGCTCGACCACCGCACCGGCCGACGGCACGAGATCGGCGTCGGTGCCCGCCTCGTTCCAGCGGTAGGCGTAGGCCTGCCAGCCCTCGGGGCCCTGGTGGAGCACCTGGGTCTCGACGGGGCGGGCGGACTCCGGCCGGCCGGGCTCGTGCTCGAGGCTGAGGGTCTTGACCAGCACCGAGTCGGCCGGGAAGTCCCACCGGCGCTCGTGCGATTCACGGCCGACCTTGGTCTTCACCACGCCCGATCCCGGGATGGCGACCCAGCGACGGGCCACCGCATGGTCGGACCACAGGGGCGAGGTGACGCCGTATTCCACCACGCCCGGGGCGGGCGCCTGACGCGCCGTGTCGACGAAGAGCCCAGTGTCGGAGAGCCGCCTAGGGAACGCCCCCGCGGCATCCGTGGCCGCCCGGCGGGCGGTGAGCCGATGGATGCCGGCATCGGGCCGGTAGTCCATCAGCAGCAGTCCGCCCGACGGATCCCTGGCGAAGGCGATGATCTTGAGGGGCGTGTCGCAGAGTTCCTCGTTCCAGGCGATGCGCTCGCCCTCGAGGCGCAGGGCACGCACCTTGCCGGTCTCCCAGTCGCCGAAGACGTAGGCCCCGCGCAGCTGCGGCAATCCGTCGGCCCCGTCATGGAAGAACCCGCCGGTGATGCTGGCGAACTCGCTGTGCGGGATCGCCAGGAGCGGGTCGGAGACCGGCGTCGGCGGCTGCTGTGAGGCGTTGACCAGTTGCGGTCCCTCCATGCGGCTCCAACCGCCGTTGTAGCCGCCTGAACGGATGCGGTGGACCGTCTCCCACAACTCCCAGCCGACATCACCCACCCACAGCGCGCCATCCGGGCCGAAGGACATGCGCCACGGGTTGCGGAAGCCGTAGGCCCAGATCTCCGGCAACGCCCCGGGCCGCCCCACGAAGGGGTTGCCCGGAGGGATGGAGAAGGCGTTGGTGCCCGAGGGACGGTCGACGTCGATGCGCAGGATGCAGCTCAGCCGGTCGTCGAGGTTCTGGCCGGTCAACAGGCCGTCGGGAGGCTCGGGCGCGGTGGCGTCGCCGGTCGAGACGTACAGGAACCCGTCTGGACCGAACTGCAGCGAGCTGCCGTTGTGCCCGCCGCCCATCCAGGTCAGCAGCAGTTGCTCACTGCCGGGATCGACGCGGGGCGGATCTTCCGACCCGACCCGGAATCGGCTCAACCGGGTGCCGGCCGGATCGCGGTCACGCACCACGTACACGAGGTAGAGGAGGCGGTTGGTGGCGAAGCCCGGGTGGAAGGCCATCCCGAGCGCCTGGGCGAAGGGGTTGCGGGCCTTGGCCAGGTCCACGGCGAGATCGGCCGCCGCCGGATCGGGCTTCGGGGTGAAGGAGACCAGCCGGCCGCCGAGTTCCAGGACCCACAGGCGGGAACCGGTGGGATCGGAGCACAACTCGACCGGGTCCTTGAACTGGAGCCGGGGGAACACCCGCTCCACCTGGGCCATCGGCGGGGGCTCCGGCGATCCGCGCACCCGTCCGGAGGTCCAGGGAGGCCGGACATCGGCCCAGGCGGCGAAGGCCCACCCGAGCAGTGCGAGGAACCCGACGACATCGTGAGCCCGCAAACAACGCATCTCCAAAGGCTATCGCGTTTCGTGCCGGGGTTCAAACGCGCCGCGCTGCCCGTCGGCGCGCATGCGGCGGCGCACCGGGACGAGTCCAGAAGATGGGTTTTCGGCGCGGGTGACGCCGAGTCGGCATGGCCGGGTCGTTGGATCCGAAGTCCATTGGCCGGGGCCGGGCTGAACCGTTTCGTCGACCCGAGGAACGCAACCGGAGGCGACCCTTCCCCTGCCCTGCCGGCTCCGAACGACGGGCTTGCGTCGCCCGCCGATCGGTGGAGCGTAAGCCACCTACGATGCCGCTGATCCGCATTCTCGTCGATGGCTACAGCCTCCTGCACGCCTGGCCCGAACTCGCCCGGGGCTCGGCCCGCCATTCCGCGATGGCCCGGGAGACCCTCGTCGCGCGGCTCGAGGAATACCAGGCGGCCCTGGGCACCCCGATCACGCTCTTCTTCGACGGGCAACGTGGCGGCATCGGCCGCAGGACACCGAAGCCGGATCCCGGGAAGGTCGAGGTCCTCTATTCCAAGGCCGGCCAGACGGCCGACGACCTCATCGAGCGGGCGGCCTACCGCTTCCGGGATTATGGAGAAGTGCTGGTCGTGACGGACGACCACGCCGAGCGCGACACGGTGATGGGCTTCGGTGGGTTGGCCTCGAGCTGCTCCACCTTCATCGCGCAGATCGAGGCCGAACTGGGGCAGGTCGATCAGGTCCTCAAGGCGCACAATCGCCGGGAGCGCGACCGCTACCAGCGCGACCGCCTGCGATGAAAACCGGCCCCATCAAGGCGTCGAGCCTGGTGGGGCCTTGAAGTCCGAGGGAGAGATGGCTGACGGAGCGGGGTGCGCTTCCGGTCACCGGATCACCCCTTGGCCGTGGCTATTCCTCGCCCGCAGCCAGCTTCGCGATGACGTTCATGTCCTCGAGCGTGGTGGTGTCGCCCCTGATCTCCACGCCGCTGGCGATTTGCTTGAGCAGACGGCGCATGATCTTGCCCGAGCGGGTCTTCGGCAGCGCCTCGGCGAAGCGGACCTCGTCGGGCTTGGCCACCGGGCCGATCTCCTTGCCGATGTGGTTGCGCAGCTCGCTCTTCAGCTCCGGCGAGGCTTTCTGGCCGGTCTTGAGCGTCACGAAGCAGACCAGCGCCTGCCCCTTCAACTCGTCGGGTCGCCCCACCACCGCGGCCTCGGCCACCGACGGGTGGCTGACCAAGGCACTCTCCACCTCGGCCGTGCCGATGCGGTGACCGGCGACATTGAGCACGTCGTCGATGCGGCCCACGATCCAGAAATAACCGTCCTTGTCCTGGCGGCAGCCGTCGCCCGTGAAGTAGCTCCCCGGCACCTCGGTCCAGTAGGTCTCCTGGTAACGTTTCGGGTCGCCCCAGATGCCGCGCAGCATCGACGGCCACGGCTTGCGCACCACCAGCTTGCCGCCGGAGTTCTTCGGCACGGGCTTGCCCGCGTCGTCGACCACCTCCGGCAGAATGCCGAAGAACGGCAGGGTCGCAGTGCCCGGCTTGAGGGGGGTCGCACCCGGCATGGGCGTGATCATGATGCTGCCCGTCTCGGTCTGCCACCAGGTGTCCACGATGGGGCATCGCCCGCCACCGACCACCTTGTGGTACCAGGTCCAAGCCTCGGGATTGATGGGCTCGCCCACGCTGCCCAGCAGGCGCAGCGACGACAGGTCGTGCTTCTTCACCCATTCGTCGCCCCACTTCATGAAGGCCCGGATCGCGGTCGGGGCCGTGTACAGGATCGTGACGCCGTACTTCTGGATGATGCGCCAGAACCGGTCGGGCTCGGGCCAGTTGGGCGCGCCCTCGTACATCAGCGCCGTGGCGCCATTGGCCAGTGGCCCGTAGACGATGTAGCTGTGGCCGGTGACCCAACCGACGTCGGCCGTGCACCAGTAGACGTCTTCCGGCTTGAGATCGAAGACGTACTTGGACGTCAGCTTGGTGCCCAGCAGGTATCCGGCCGTGGTGTGCAGGATGCCCTTGGGTTTGCCGGTCGAGCCGCTGGTGTATAAGATGAAGAGCGGCGCCTCGGAATCCATCTTCGCGGCCAGGCATTCGTCGGTCACGTACTGCAGCTCGCGATGCCACCACACGTCGCGCTCCTCGGTCATCTGGACCTCGTTCCCGCAGCGGCGGACGACGACCACCTTCTCGATGGTCGACGTCAGGGATTTGCCCGCGGCGTCGCGGATGAGCAGCGCGTCATCGACGTTCTTCTTGAGGGGCACGACCGCCCCGCGGCGGTATCCGCCATCGGCCGTGATCACCATCTTGGCGCCGCAGTCCTGGATGCGGTCGGCCACCGACTGCGCGCTGAACCCGCCGAAGACCACGCTGTGGATCGCTCCGATGCGCGTGCACGCCAGCATGGCGATGGCGGCCTCGGGGATCATGGGCAGGTAGAGGATCACGCGGTCGCCCTTGGCCACGCCGTTGCGCTTGAGCACATTGGCGAAGCGGCAGACTTCGCGGTGCAACTGCCGGTAGGTCAGCACACGCTCCTCGCCCGGAGTGCCGTCGGTCGCCGGTTCGCCTTCCCAGATCAGCGCGGCCTTGTTGGCCGTGGCGGTACCCAGCCACTGGTCGAGGCAGTTGGACGAAACGTTGAGTTGTCCGCCCACGAACCACTTGGCGAAGGGGGCCTTCCACTGCAGCACCTTCTTGAAGGGCTTGGCCCAGACCAGCTCGGCTTCGGCCTGCTTCTTCCAGAAGCGCTCCGGATTCTTCACCGACTCGGTCCACAGCTTGTTGTACTGGGCCATCGAACGGATGTGGGCCAGTGCGGCGAACTCCTTCGACGGCTTGAAGACGCGGGACTCCTTGAGATGGGACTCGATGTTCGACGATGCAGCGGTGCTCATGGATGGACGGTGAACGAAGGGCGAGAGTGTGTTGCCCGGGGCGCCGGTACGTCAATGATCCGGCCATCGGGATCGGCCGAAGCAGCCGAGCGGGAGCGGGCGCGAACCCGCCGATCCAAGGCCAGGTAATCGGGGAGTTGTGTCAATAGTGAGGACCGACCCCTTTGGAATGGGCACGAAAAACCCCGGGGAGGGCCCCGGGGTTCGGAAGGTGAAGAGGGCTCAGAACTCGCGCTTCTTGTTGAGGCCGGGGGCCGGCACGGGGTAGCGGCCGCTGGCGTCGGCGAGCACGGGCGCGGCGGAGTCCATGCGGAAGCTCTCGACGCCCGGGGCGAACTCGTGGTCGCTGTTGAGGATCTGGTCGTAGGTGATGACCTGGCCGGTGTGGGCGGCCATGCGGCCCATCGACGACACGAGGCTCGCGCGCACGCCGCGGTCGACCTCGTTGAACGGCTTGTCGTTGCGGATGGCGTCGGTGAGGTCCTCCCATTCCATCTGGTAGGGGTCGGGCTCCTGACGGGGGCCGCGCCAGACGATGTTCTCGGGCTTCATCTCCTGACCCTTGTAGATGCGGGCCTTGGAGGGCGCATGGCCGTTCTCGGAGATGACCGCCAGGCCCTTGCTGCCGTGGGCGTAGCTGGCGAACTGGTCATGGCAACCTGGCATGATGCGGCCGTAGTGGAACAGCTTCGAACCGTCGGGGAAGGTGTACTCCACCGAGTAGTTGTCGAAGTTCTGGTCCACGTTGTCGCCGCGGTAGTGGCGGCCACCGGAGGCCTGCGCCACGACCGGCCAGTCGTTCTTGATCCAGCAGCTCTCGTCGATGTTGTGGATGTAGTAGTCGTTGAAGGCGCCGCCCGAGGCCCAGAGGAAGCTGTGGAAGCGCTCGATCTGCCAGAGCAGTTCGCTGCGGCCCTCGGGCTTCTTGACCGAGAACCCGGAGGCCACCGGGCCATGCATGCGGTAGCAGCGCATGGCGATGATGTCGCCGGCTTCGCCGTTGCGCACGCGGTCGAAGAGTTCGCCACGCACGCGGCAATGGCGGCACATGAGGCCGACGCCGACCTTGATGCCCTTCTCCAGCGCCTTCTTGTTCAGCTCGAACATGCGGCGGGAGGTCGGGCCGTCCACGGTCACGGGCTTCTCCATGAACACGTTGATGCCCTTCTCGATGGCGTACTTGTAGTGCACCCAGCGGAAGGCCGGCGGCGTGGCGAAGATGGCGATGTCCTTGCCCGGGGTGAGCAGGTCGATGGCCTTCTTGTAGCCGTCGAAATCGACGAAACGACGCTCCTCGGGCACGTCGACCTTGTCCTTGAACTCGCCCTTGAGGCCCTCGTAGCTGGACTTCAGGCGGTTGTCGAACACGTCGGCCATCGCGATGAGCTTGGTCGGACCGGTCTTCACGCGCAGGGCGTTGGCGGCGGCACCCGTGCCCCGGCCACCGGGGCCGATCAGGGCGATGTTGATGGTGTCGGTGTGCGCCACATGGGCGGCGCGGGCCGGGTCGAGGGCCGTGGCGGCGATGGCGGCGGCCATCGGCTTGGCGGCCTGTCCGGCGCGCTGGGCGAGGATGCCGGCGATGCCACCGGCACCGGCGATGGATCCGGTGCGCTTGAGGAAATCACGACGGGACGTGTCGGGGGTCTGGTTCATAGCAAGGAGGTAACGTTCAAACCACACCGCAGGTCGGCCCCGGTTTCAACCAGTTTCCTGCGACGGGCCAAAAAAAACAGGGTCCGGCGTATTGCCCGGCTGTTTTGGGATGGGCTTCCGGGCCGGCCACGGATTCCATCGGTCCATGCGCCAAGGTCGGGGTCCGATGTGGGGATGGATGGTTGCCGTCGCGACGCTTGCCTGGGGTTGCTCGAAGCCGAAGCCGGTCGGGTACACCCGGTTCCCGCAGACCCTGATTCCGCCGCCCGGCCGCGAGGTCGCCGCCTCCCCCGCCCCGCCGGCGCCCACCGTCCCCGATCCGTCGCGCCTGCCGACATCGCCGACCCCACCCACGGTCCAGGTCGACGCCACGACGGCTCCGCCAGCCCCACCGGTCGTCGCAGTCAGGCCTCCGGAAGACAACGAGCCCTGGACCCCCATCCTCGCCTGGTGCCGTGCGCGCGGCCTGCCGACGCCGGAGATCCAGACTGGATCCCGGGCCGTCCGGATCGGCGGCATCGTGCATCACCTTGGCTTCGAACCGGTCGAGCGGGCCGGCGCGGTGTGCATCCATCCGCTGGACCGCCTCAAGACCTTCGAGCCGTTGCTGCAGGCCATGGTCTGGCCTACGCCCCGCTCGGTGGTGCTGGACCCGGGCCACGGCGGCAGCCAGGCCGGCACCCGGAGCCTCACCGGCAACCGCTTCGAGAAGGAGTTCACCCTCGACTGGGCCCTGCGCCTGAAGCCCCTGCTCGAGGCCCGGGGATGGACAGTCCACCTGACCCGGACCAACGACCTGGACCTGTCCCTGACCGACCGGGTGCGGATCGCCGAGACCGTCCGGGCGGGCCTCTTCATCAGCCTGCATTTCAACTCGTCCTTTCCGAACACCCAGGCCCGGGGCCTCGAGACCTACTGCCTGACGCCCTGCGGCATGGCCTCCACGACGACCCGGATCTACGCCGACGACATCAGCGCCACCCACCCCAACAACCGGCACGACGACGCCAACCTCCTGCTGGCCCGGCGCCTCCACCGGCAGGTGCTGGCGGCCACCGGCACGGCCGACCGGGGCATCCGCCGGGCCCGCTTCATGGAGGTGCTGCGCGGCCAGGACCGGCCGGCCGTGCTCATCGAGGGCGGCTTCCTGTCCAACCCCGACGACTCCAGGGCCATCAACACCCCGGCCTACCGCCAACGCCTGGCCGAGGGCGTGGCCCGAGCCCTCGATTGATCCCGCCCCCCCGGTGCGCCCTGGGAAAAATTTTTTTGAACACTTTCGGGCGAGGCGGTCTATGATCTCGAACCGCCGACGGTTTGCGGTGGGATCGTGCCCCAGAACCGCCCTTGGAGGCCGCGGACCGGAGGAAAGCCCTCCGGCCAGTCCGTGGGCCAATTCCCTGGGAGGATGGGGTCTCCGAGGGGGGAACCATGGATTGCCCCCCGGCGATCCCTCCCCACGACCCACGGCGGACGCGGGATGACAGACGATTCGACACCAAGACGCTGCCCATGATTGACGTAGAGAATCTGATCAAGGAGTTCGGGCCCAAACGGGCGGTGAACGGGGTTTCCTTCACGGTCCGCCGCGGCGAGATCCTGGGCTTCCTCGGGCCCAACGGCGCGGGCAAGTCCACCACCATGCGCATGATCACCGGGTTCTTCCCGCCCACCTCGGGCCGGGTGCGCATCGGTGACCACGACATCTCCGAAGACCCCATCGCGGCCAAGAAGCTCATCGGCTACCTGCCCGAGAGCGCCCCGTGCTACTCGGACATGACCGTCAGCGGCTTCCTGCGGTTCACCGCCGAGATGCGGGGCATGCGGGGGGCGCAGATCGACGAGGCCGTGGCCAAGGTGGCCGGCCTGTGCTTCCTCGAAGGCGTGCTGCACCAGAGCGTGGACACCCTTTCCAAGGGCTACCGCCACCGCACCTGCTTCGCGCAATCGATCCTGCACGACCCCGAGGTGCTGGTGCTCGACGAGCCGACCGACGGCCTCGATCCCAACCAGAAGCACGAGGTCCGGCAGATCATCAAGCGCATGGGCCAGACCAAGGCCATCATCTTCTCGACCCACATCCTGGAGGAGGTCGAGGCCTGCTGCTCCCGGGCGATCATCATCGACCGCGGCACCGTGGTGGCCAACGGCACCCCGGCCGAACTGAAGGCCCGGGCCGACGCAGCCGGATCGGTGCACCTGCGCGTGCGCGGCGTGTCGGGAGACACCCTCAAGGGTCGACTGGGTTCCCTGCCGGTGGCCGGCCGGGTGCAGATCCAGGACAACGGCGACGGTTCCCTCTCGGCCCGGGTGTTCCCGCGCGACAAGTCCACGCGGGCCGACCTGGCCCTGTCCATCGCCCAGGCCGCCACCCAGGCGGGCTGGAGCTTCGACGAACTCCACACCGATGAGGGCCGGCTCGACGACGTCTTCCGGGCGATCACCCTGCCCGACTCCGTGAAGGCCCGAGACTGACCCATCGGGCAACGGCCCCGCACCGGCCCCCGGCCGTGCGGCGGCGGTGCTCCGCCCCCAACCCAACCTCTTTCCATCCCCGACCCCATGAACGAATCGCTTCGGAACATCTGGACGATCCTCAAACGCGAGCTCAGCGGCTACTTCGCCTCCCCGGTGGCCTACGTGTTCATCGTCATCTTCCTGCTGCTCAACGGCTTCTTCACCTTCATGCTCGGAGGGTTCTTCGAGCTGGGTGAGGCCTCGCTCTCGCGGCCCTTCTTCAACTGGCATCCGTGGCTGTACCTCTTCCTGGTGCCCGCCGCCGGCATGCGCCTGTGGGCCGAGGAGCGCCGCGTGGGCACCCTGGAGCTGCTGCTCACCATGCCGATCACGGCCGCGCAGGCCATCATCGGCAAGTTCCTGGCCTGCTGGGCCTTCCTGGCGCTGGCGCTCGCACTGACCTTCCCGGTGGTGGGCACGGTGTACTATCTCGGCCACCCCGACGGCGGCGCCATCTTCGCCGGATACCTAGGCAGCCTGCTCCTGGCCGGCGCCTACCTGGCGGTCACGGTCGCCACCTCGGCCATGACCCGAAACCAGGTCATCAGCTTCATCCTGTCGGTGGTGATCTGCTTCTTCCTCATCCTCGCCGGGTGGGAACCGGTCACCAGCCTGCTTGTCCGCTGGGCCCCGGCCGGGCTCGTCGACCTGGTCACCGGGTTCTCGGTCATGCCGCACTTCGCCAGCTTCCAGCGCGGGGTGGTGGACTTCCGCGACCTGCTCTTCTTCGCCTCGGTCATCGTCTTCAGCCTCTTCGGCACCAGCGTGATCCTCCGCGGCCTCCGCGGCGCCTGAACCCCAGAGACCCTCTTCCTGCGCCATGAAACAGACCAAGATCCAATCCCTGCTGTTCTCGACCGCCGGTGTGACCCTCGCCTTCGTGGCGATCACCGGCCTGAACCTGATCTTCAGCCCGGTGCGCGCCCGGCTCGACCTCACCGCCGACGGCCTGCACACCTTGTCCGACGGCTCGCGCAAAATCCTCTCCAAGATCGACTCCAACGTGGAGGTCCGGCTGTACGTCTCGCGCGGCGAGAACCGGATGCCCAGCGCCCTCAAGAACTACGCCCAGACCGTGGAGGACCTGCTGCAGGAATTCCGGGCGGCCTCCGGCGGCAGGATCACCATCCAGCGGCTCGACCCCGAACCCGATTCCGACGCCGAGGACACCGCCAAGCTCGACGGCATCGAGCCGATCCCGGTGGGTCAGATGGGCGGCGACCCGATCTATTTCGGGCTGGCCGTCAGCCTCGCCCCCGAGACCAAGGCCATCCCGTTCCTGTCGCCACAGCGCGAGAAACTGCTCGAATACGACATCGCCCGGGTCATCTCCCAGGTCATCGCCACCAACAAGCCGGTGCTGGGCGTCATGAGCCCGCTGCCGGTGCTGGGCGGGCCCGGCGCGATGAACCCCATGATGATGCAGATGGGCCGCCAGCCGCAGCAACCGGCCTGGATCACCTTCAGCGAACTAAAACGCGACTTCGCGGTGGAGAACGTCCCGATGGACAGCGACTCCATCCCCGAGAAGGTCCAGGTGCTGCTCGTGGTGCATCCGAAGGACGTCTCCGAGAAGGCCCAGTTCGCCATCGACCAGTTCGTGCTGCGCGGGGGCAAGCTCATCGCCTTCCTCGACCCGCAGTGCATCACCGACAACCGCAATCCCAACCCGATGGGCCTGAACCTCGGCGGCGGGTCCTCCCTGCCCAAGCTGCTCGAGACGTGGGGCGTGGCCCTCGATCCCTCCAAGGTGGTGGCCGACCGCACCTTCAGCCGCGAGTTGCAGGGCCGCGACGGACGCCCGCAGCCCGTGCCGGCCTTCCTGTTCCTCAACGCCGACGGCGTGAACCGCGACGACGCGGTGACGAGCCAGAGCGACAACCTCTGGCTGCCCTTCGCCGGCGGCTTCACCGGCAAGGCGGCCGACGGCCTCCGAGCCGACGTGCTTATCAAGTCCTCCGAGGACTCCCAGCTCGTCGACGGCATGACCTCGCAGTTCAACGGGGCCAAGATCCTCGACGAGTTCGCCCCGGCCCGGACCAACTACCCGCTGGCCCTGCGCCTTTCGGGCAAGTTCAAGACGGCCTTCCCCTCGGGCAAGCCGGGCGACACCAACGCCACCGCGCTCAAGGAGGCCAAGTCGGACACCGTGGTGTACCTCTTCGGTGACGTGGACTTCCTCAACGACGCCTACTCGGTCGAGGTGAACCCGATGCTCGGGCTGGCCATGCCGCGCAACGGCAACCTGGCCCTGGTGCAGAACCTCGTCGAGCAGGCCTCGGGCGACGTCAGCCTGGTCGGTGCCCGCGGCCGCGCCTCGGTGAGCCGGCCCTTCACGGTCGTGCAGAAGATGGAGGCCGAGGCCCGCGCCCGCTACCAGGGCAAGATCGAGGGCCTCAACCGCAAGGTCGAACAGCTCCAGAGCAAGCTCAACGACGTGCAGATCAAGCAGGAGGGCAACACCTCCAAGATCATCCTCACCAAGGACCAGCAGGACGCCATCGCCAACTTCAAGAAGCAGCAGGTCGAGGCCCGCAAGGACCTGCGCAAGGAGCGCCGCAACCTCGACGTGGACGTCAAGAATCTCGAGAACCGGGTCAAATGGCTGAACATCGCCGCGATGCCCCTGCTGGTCTCCGCCGCCGGGATCGCCCTGGCCATCGCCCGCAAGAACCGCACGAACGCCAAATGAACACCAAGCAACTGGCCATCCTCGTCGCCGTCGGCCTCGCCCTGGGCGGAGCCGGCCTCTACGTCCGCAACCAGCAGTCCGCCGGCTACCGGCAGTCCTCGGCCCAACTCGGCGGGGTCCTGCTGGCGGGGCTCGACGCCTCCTCCATCGCCGGGGTGCGCATCACCCAGGGCACCAACCAGCTCAACCTGCTCAAGTCGGGCAACGACTGGACGGTGAAGGAACGGGGCGGGTATCCCGCCAACTTCGGATCCATCCAGGACTTCGTGCGGAAGCTGGTGGACCTCAAGGCCACCCAACCGGTGCAGGTGGGCCCCTCGCGGCTGCCGGCGCTGGAACTGCTGGCCCCGGACAAGGGCCCGGGCGTGCTGGTGGAACTGCTCGGTGCCGACGGCAAGGCGACCCGTTCGCTGCTCTTGGGCAAGAAGCACACCAAGAACGGAGCCCAGGACGACGGCGGCTTCGGGGGCATGGGCGGCGGCTGGCCCGTCGGCCGCTACGTGATGGTCGACAACAAGATCGAGACCGCCGCCCTGGTCAACGAGCCCCTCGCCAACGCCGAGCCCAAGCCCGACCAGTGGCTCGAGAAGGAGTGGTTCAAGGTCGAGCAACCGCTCTCCGTGACCCTCAGCCATCCCGACGCCACCAACAGCTTCACCCTCACCCGGACCAACGAGTTCTCGGAGTGGACCCTGGTGGACGCCAAGCCCGAGGAAAAGGTGGACACGGCGAAAACCGGGGCCTTCAGCTCGCTGCTCAGTTCGCCGAGCTTCGACGACGTGCTCGTCGATGCCCAACCGGCCGCCCTCGGCCTCGACAACCCCGTCCAGGCGAAGATCCGGACCGCCGGCGGCTGGACCTACACCGTCAAGGTGGGCAAGGCGCAGGAAGGCGACCGCCACCCGGTGCAGTTCACCACCGAGGCGCAGCTCGTGACCCAGCGCACGCCTGGCAAGGACGAGAAGAAGGAGGACGCCGAGAAGCTCGACAAGGAGTTCGCCGAGAAGCTCAAGAAGCAGCAGGAGAGGCTCGCGGCCGAACAGGCCCGCGGACGGTGGACCTATCTGGTCAGCAAGTGGTCCATCGACTCCCTGCTCAAGAAGCGCCCGGAGCTGATGGTCGATCCCAAGAAGGACGACGCCGCAGCCTCCCCCGATGCGCTGTCTTCACCGGTGGCGCTGCCGAAGCTGGGCGGCGAGTGAGCCGGCCGGAGCGTTCGTCGGGAGCCTGAAAACACGCCCCTCTTCCCTGGCCAGACTCCTGCCGGACTCCCTCTCGTCCATCCTTCCGAACCCGCCCCATCCCGGGGCCGGGTTCGCTTCGTTACGGCGTCCGAGTCCGCCATCGGTCCCTCGGCCCGGCCAGACCCCGGGCCGCACGCCTTGCCGGGGGAGCCCTTCCCGAAACAGTCCGACGCAACGGGCTCAGGATCGCCACGGCGCCAAGATCAACGGATGGGTGTGCGGAGAGGGCCGATCGCCCGGACCTCACGGGCCGCCCGGGCCTCGGTCAGGATCCGCATCTCCTCGGCGGCGACGCGGCGGTGGTCGTAGCGCTCGACGAATCGCCGGCCTTTGAGGCCTCGCTGGCGGGCTTCATCGGGATGGTCGAGCCAGTGCAGGATGCGGGTGGCAGTCGCGGCGAGGTCTTTCTGCGGCACCAGATCCAATTGCCCCGGAAACACGCTGCGGAAGACAGGCACCTCCATGGCGACCACGGGCAGACCGGCTGCGAGGAACTCGTTGACCGAAAGGCCCCAGCCCTCCTCGCGCGAGAGGCTCAGGCCGACCCTCGCGCGCGCGACGAGCGACACCTTCTCGGCCTCGGAGACGGGGCCGGAGCACTGCACGGACGCTCCCAGCCCGGCCGTCGAGATCCGGGCCTGCAATTCCGCCCGGTGCGGTCCCTCGCCGATCACCAGCAGTCGCGACCCGGGCCGTCGGCGGACCACCTCCTGCCACAACGGCACCGCGTCGAAGACCCCCTTGTGCTCGTGAACCCGGCCCAGCAGGACCGCGTCGAACTCCTTGGATTGATCGACGGCCAGCGGGATTCGTTCGAGATCGATGCCGTACCCCGTGGCGTGGGTCCGGCTGGGCCGCAGGCCAAGCGCGGTCTCGACGGCGTTGAAGTCGCGGGCGATCAGCTCGGTGCCGCACAGGATCGCATCGGCCTCACGGTTCAACCACCGGGCGCTCGTGCGCTCGGAGAGGAAATGCAGCCGGTCGAAGAGCCCGGCCGGCTGGCGCTGGGTGGACAGCACGTGGTGGATCTTCACTGTCAGGGTCGCCCCACATCGCCGGGCCAGCGTGCGCGCCGGGCCCACCTCGTAGATGAACTGGGCGCAGGCCAGCACCACGTCGTAGGTCTCCGGAAGGCGGACGAAGCGGGCAGTCAGCATGCGCCAGGCGAAGATCGGCAGGTAGCGCCAGGTCTGCCCGAGGTAGCCGTTGGGGTCGAAGAGATCGTCGCTGCTGATCAGGCGCGACTTCGGGTAGAGGCTCCGGAACACCGGCCAGGCGGAGCGTCCCACCAGGAAGTCCACCGTGTGCCCGCCGGCGATCCAATGCTCGACCACCCCTGCGAAATAGGTCTGCACCCCGGACACCGACCGGGCATCGAGTGCCGAATTATAGACGATCAGGACGTTCACCGGCCCCATCCAACCCCAAACCAGCCCGCGTCTCCAGCCCCCGGACGACCGCTCCCGAGCCCCGTCCGCCCAAGCATTCCTCCTGGAACCCTTGCCGCCCCGGGGCCGCATTGACAGCGCGCCCGAACCACCACCACCTTGGTCGGACGTCCGGACCCGGCCCGACAACCGACACCCATGAATCCCTCCCGGCATCCCTCGGACCCCGGGCCTCCGAAGCGGCGACCCGCCCCGGGGACCGGCCCGGATGCGGCGCTTCGACGGCATCTGGCCTGGATGGCGACGGGCGCAGTGGCGCTGCCCTCCTGGATTGCCAAGGCGGCCGACGCGCCGGCCGACCCCGGCGTCGGTCTGCGGCACCGGGGATTGCCCGCCGCGCTCACGCGGGTGCCCCAGACCCTGCTGGCGATCGCCCATTCCGAGGAGGGCCAGCGCGAGTTGGGCATCGGGCCCGACACCGAGACCGGGTTCGACGAGGCGCTGCGCAAGGCGGCCGCCGGTTGGATGCGATGGCGCAACCTGCCCGAGGCGGCGCAGCGCGAGGCGATCGCCGAGGCCGAGACACGGGTCGTCACCGAGGTGCGGCGGCGCCTGGGCGGCTCGGCCGCGGCCCGCCTTCGGCAACTGGAACTCCAGGCCCAGGGCGCCCGGGCCGTCCTCCGTCCCGAGGTGGCCGATCATCTTTCGATCACCGACGGGCAACGCGCGCGCCTCGACGCGCTCTTCGAGCGGTCCGACCAGGCGTTGGCCCAGATCCCGTCCGTCGGGGCCACCGGCCGGGCGCGCCGGCAGGCCGCGATCGTCCGCTTGCGCCAGGTCGAATCCGAGGCCTTCAGGAAACTCCTGGTCGACGGCCAGCAGGCCCGATGGCTCGAGAGCTTGGGCGAGCAGCGGGAGACCGGGTCCTTCGAGCGGGTGCTGCCGATGGCCCCGGAACTGGTCGACTCGGGCATCTGGGTCGATCCGGATCGCAAGGCACGCCTCTCGGACCTGCGGGGCAAGGTGGTGCTGCTGCATTACTACGCCTTCCAGTGCCACAACTGCCACGCCAACTTCGACGTCTACAACCGCTGGCACCAGGAGTTGCGCGACCAGGGCATCGTGGTGGTCGGCGTGCAGACCCCGGAGACCGACGACGAGCGCGATGCCGGCAGGGTGCTGGAGGCGGCCAGGAAGGCGCGGTTCGAGTTCCCGGTGCTGGTGGACCTCAAGAGCGCCAACTGGGAGGCCTGGGGCACGACGATGTGGCCCACCGTGTACGTCATCGACCGTCGGGGCTACGTGCGCCACTGGTGGATGGGGGAACTGCGCTGGAAGGGCGCCCAGGGTGACCGCGAGATCGAACGTCTGGCCCGGCGTCTCTCGGCCTGAGACGGGGTCGTGCGGGAGCATGCCCGACCAGGGGTCGCCCTGTCGGGCACCGTCCAGCCGCATTGCCACGGTCCAGGTGCGTCACGAAGCTGGAAAACCGACGGCGTGTCGTCCAAGGTTTGGCTTCCGATGATCCTGCCCCAACTGCTGTGGCGCTTCGTCCAACACCGCGATGATCCGGAGTTCTACCGGATGCAGGCCGTGGATGCGATCGGCTGGATCGAGGAGGCCGGTGTCGCCGTCGGGCCCGGCACGCGGGTGCTGGACCTCGGCTGCGGCCACGGGGTCTTCGGCGGAGAACTGCGGCGGCGGGGCTGCTCGGTGACCTTCGCCGACGAACAGAACCACCTGCTGCCCGAGTACCGCGATCAACCCTTCGTCGCGGTGAACCTCGACCGGGATCGGCTGGACCGGCTCGCCCTGACGGGCTTCGACCTGGTGATCTGCTCGAACGTGCTGGAACACCTCGCCAAGCCGGAGGCCTTCCTGTCGCAGGCCGATGGCCTGCTGGCCCCCGGGGGGCGCTTCTACCTGAGCTGGACCAACTGGCTCTCGCCTTGGGGCGGACACGAGTTCTCGCCGTGGCACTACCTGGGACCCCGGCTGGGTCCCGCCATCCACGACCAGCTTGGGAAGACCCGGTTCCATCGTCCCGGGACCAACCTCTTCATGACCTCCATCGGGGGCATCCTCCGACACCTGCGCGAAGCGACCGACCTGCGCCTGACGCGGCGGGCCCCGAGGTACTATCCCGAGTTCTGGTTCCTGCTGCACCTGCCGGTGGCGCGCGAGTTCCTCGCCTGGAACTGCGCCCTGCTGCTCGCCCGCCGCGCCGACCGCACCGGCAGTGGATCCCCCGGGGCGACCCCGCCAGGAACTTCCATCCCAGCGTCCACCGCCCCATGAACACAGCCTCCCCCATTGCCCCACGACGGCTGAACCTCGGCTGCGGCCTGGATATCCGACCCGGGTGGGTGAACCTCGACTCGGTGGATTACGGGGGAAACCAGCTCTGCGAGCTGAACCAGTACCCGTGGCCGTTCCCGGAGAACCACTTCGACGAGGTCTACGCCTCGCACATCCTCGAGCACATGGGCAACTTCAACGCCGTGGTCACCGAGATCTGGCGGGTGTGCCGGCCCGGGGCGATCCTCACGGTCAAGGTGCCGTTCTTCCTCAGCACCAAGTTCTATTCCGAACCCGACCACCGCATCCCCTTCGGCATCCGCTCCTTCGACAACTACGAGGACATCACCGGCCGCAACTTGAGGTTCTACGAGCAGTGGAAGCTGGGTCACCGGACCAACTACGGCAGCAAGGCCCGCTTCGTGGTCGAATCGAAGCGCTTCCACTTCTCCAACTTCGCCCTGCTGCGGTGGCTCAACGGGCCCATCAACCTCGAGCCCGTGATCTTCGAGCGGTTCTTCGCGACCGTGCTGACCCCCGAGGAGGTCCATTTCCGTCTTCGCGTGTCCAAGGGCTGAACCTCAGGACCCATGGGCGGTCCTTCACCGGCCCGCCCGGGAACCCCTCCCCGGATCACTCGCGGTTCGACACCCCGGGCCGATCCGGGCTAGGCTGCGCCGTCATGTTCGAAGTCACCCGGTCCCAACTGGACGCCGTCACGTCCAAGCTCGGACAACTGCGCCGGTTCATCGACCTGCCCGAGGCCACCAAGCGGCTGGCCGAATACGAGGCGCAGATGGCTTCCGACGCCTTCTGGAGCAACCAGGAAGCGGCCAAGAAGATCATCGAGGAGTCCAACGCCCTGAAGAAGAAGGCCGAACCGCTGATCCAGTTCGGCAAGCGAACCGACGATCTGGGGGTGCTGCTGGAGCTGGGCGAGGCCGAACCGCAGGCGGGCCAGGAGGCGGTCCAGGCCGAGGCCGACGCCGAGCTGGCCAAGCTCGATGGCGAGATCGAGGCCTATGAGCTGGAGGTGCTGCTCACCGGCCCCCACGACCGTCGCAGCGCCATCTTCAGCGTCCAGGCCGGCGCCGGCGGCACCGAGGCCCAGGACTGGGCCCAGATGCTCTCCCGCATGTACGAGCGCTGGTTCGAGAGCCGTGGCTGGGAATTCGAATCCACCGACGCCCTGCCGGGGGAACAGGCCGGGCTCAAGAGCGTCACCTACCGGGTCACCGGCCACAACGCGTACGGATTCTGCAAGGCCGAGCGCGGGGTGCACCGGCTGGTGCGCATCTCCCCCTTCGATTCCAACAAACGCCGGCACACCAGCTTCGCCAGCGTGGACGTCATCGCCGAGATCGACGACATCTCCGAGAGCGACATCGTCATCCCCAAGAGCGAGATCCAACGCGACACGTTCCGGTCGGGCGGCAAGGGCGGGCAGAACGTCAACAAGGTGGAGACGGCCGTGCGCCTGACCCACATCCCCACCGGGTTGGTCGCCGCTTCGCAGGCCCAACGCAGCCAGGCGCAGAACGAGGTCACGGCGATGACCATGCTGATCTCCAAGCTCTTCGCCCTGAAGCTCGACCAGGCCAAGTCCGACATGGACAAGTTCTACGGCGAGAAGGGCAGCGTGAGCTGGGGCAACCAGATCCGCAGCTACGTCTTCCAGCCCTACCGCATGGTCAAGGACCTGCGCACCGGCGTGCAGACCAGCGACGTCCAGGGCGTGATGGATGGGGCGCTCGACCCGTTCGTCAACGGGTGGCTGCGCGGCGGGTGCCCCACCAAGCGCATGCAGGGCGTCGGCGACGACGACGAGTGAGCCACGGAGCCCGTGGGGGCCCCGGGGGCGCCGTCAGTCCCGATGGGCGGCGCGCCTGCAGCACGGCAGGCCATGCCCTCGGGCACCGCCTGGCTCGTGGCTCAACGCGTGCCGACCGCCAGCAGGGTCTCCAGGCAGGGCTTCTGCTCCTCGCGGGCCACCTTGGTGATCTCGATCTCCGACAGGCCTGCCGCCTCGAGCCAGCGGTGCAGGTCGCTCTCGGCGAAGCCGAGCCAACGGTCGCCGTAGAGTTCGCGGGCCTGCACGAAGCGGTGCTTCACCAGATCCAGGATCATCACGCGCCCACCGGGCCGCAGGAGGCGGGCGGCGGCCTCGAGGGCCTTGGCCGGATCCTCGGCGTGGTGCAGGGCCTGGCTGAGGATGACGAGGTCGACCGATGCCGGGTCGATGGGCGGATCCTGCAGGTCGCCCAGGCGGAACTCGAGGTTGGTCAACCCGTTCTGGCGGGCCTTCCGGGCGCCGAACTGCACCATCTTCTCGGAATTGTCCACGGCGATGACCCGCCGGCAACGCCGGGCCAGCAACTCGGCCAGAAGGCCCTCGCCCGAGCCCAGGTCGGCCACGTCGATGGCCGGGAGCATCCGCAGGAGCAGGTGCCCGAAGGCCTGCCAGGAGCGGCCCGGTCCGTAGCTGCGGTCGAAGCGACCGGCCACCTGGTTGAAGTAGACCTGCGCCTGCTCCTCGCGCCGCGCCAGCACCCGGCGCAGGTTGAGCTGGTCACCCTCGTGCTCGGGCAGCTCCTTGGCCCCCTGCATGGCCAGCCGCGTGAACTCCCGCACCTGCACGTCGGCCTGCGGGTTCAGCCGGTAGAAGGTCCGCTTGCCCTCCCGCCGGGAAAGCACCAGGCCCGTCTCGGACAGCAGGCTGAGGTGGGTCGAGACCCGGGATTGCCCGAGGCCGGTGATTTCCTGGATCTCGTTGACGGGCAACTCCTCGGCCTCGAGGAGGGCCACGATGCGCAGCCGGGTCGGGTCGGCCAGGGCGCGCAGGGAGCGGAGGGTGGGCGTCATGGGGAGCCGGTGGAACCAGCTTTCCGATTGAACTCCGCCACCCGGCCCGGAACAAGCTTCTCCCGGCCAAAGCCCTCCGCCCGGCGGGGTTTTCGGACAGGCTCCAAGGCGGATTGAATGGATTCCTCGGAGGTTCCGTCGCTGGACCAGGTCGGGCCCGTCAGGAAGCCCGATCCCCACCCGAGCGCAAGGCACGCGATCCGAACCCGATGACCCCCGGCATGAGTCCTTCCAGCGCACCGCAAGGATCCGGTGGCCGATCCGGGCCGATGCACGGCGGCACGTCCACGGCGGGCACCTCGTACGCCCTCCGACGCCTCGGGCCGGCAACCTGCCGGGGCTTCCTGCGCGGG
>VHCX01000011.1 GCA_016871615.1 Verrucomicrobiota bacterium | reverse complement strand
GGGCTTCGGAATGCAACGCGGGAAAACCGCCTGGGACGGGCCCGCGGAATCCCCTCGCCCGTCGGTGCGGTGCGGGTAACGGGCACTTTCCGGGTTTGAAAAGTACGGATACGTACTATCCTGCGGAGCAAACGAGGTTCCTATGCCCATGCCCACCGTCGCTCCCGAAGCCGTCGCCGCCGCCAAGGCCCAACTCGACCAGCACCTGCTGGAGATCCTCGAGTGGCATTTCAATCCCGCCACGGGTTGCCCGTTCTGGCTGGATTGGGCCCGCAAGAACTGGGATCCCCGCAAGGAGATCCGCAGCTTCGAGGACATGCTGAAGTTCCCGCACTTTCAGGACGAGTCGCTGCGTGACCTGCAGCCCGAGGTCTGGGTCCCGGCCGAGTTCAAGGGCAAGCCCTTCAACATCTTCGAGACCGGCGGCACCACCGGCATGCCCAAGCAGCGCATCGGCTGGAACGACTATAAGGTCGATTACTCCGAGTTCAGCGACAAGATCGACGACGCCCACTTCCCGCGCGGCGGGGCCTGGCTGATGATGGGCCCGACCGGCCCCCGGCGCCTCCGCCTGGCGATCGAGCACCTCGCCAACGTGCGGGGCAGCTCGTGCTATTTCATCGACCTCGACCCGCGTTTCGTGAAGAAGCTCTTGTCGAACAAGCAGTACGACGTGGCCAAGCAGTACATGGCCCACGTGGTCGACCAGGCGGCCACGATCCTCAAGCACCGCAAGGTCAGCGGCCTGTTCACCACGCCCAAGCTGCTCGAGGCCCTGGCCGAGCAGGTGAACCTATGGGACGCCGGCATCCGTGGCGTGTTCTGCGGCGGCACGTCGATGAAGCCGCAGGAGGTGCGCTTCATCGTCGAGGAGCTGCTCGAGGGCCGCATCGGGTTCTACCCCACCTATGGCAACACCCTGATGGGCCTCGCCGCCAGCGTGCCGCTGCAGCCGGAGGACGACTTCAGTGTGACCTACTACGCGCCGCAGCCCCGGGCGGTCCTGCGCGTGGTGAAGCCCAACGCCACCCAGGAACCCGTGAACTACGGGGAGTTCGGTCGCGTGGAGCTCTCCACCCTGACCCGGGAATTCTTCATGCCGCGCTTCCTCGAGCGCGACGAGGCCATCCGCCGCGCCCCGCGCCCGCCCTACGCCTGGGACGGCGTGGGTGATGTGCGGCCCTTTGGCGCGATGGAGAAGACCATCGTCGAGGGCGTGTACTGAGGTTCCGGGGCCATTTCATCCCGAACACCCAACCACAACGCCGACTCCGTGCGCTCCACGGGTCGGCGTTTTTGATGTCAAGGACGGACTTCCACGGAGGCCTCCGGTGGCATCCGCGTGGGCACTCACGGTGCAGGGGCCGCCTTGGGCACCGAGTTCGTCTCGGGCTTCGCTGGATCAGCCTTCGCTCCGGCGCTCGTGTCGGGGAAGTGATGACTGTGTCTCAACGGCTTCGGCAGATGGGCATCCAGCTTGTCCGCCCACCGTTGCCACCCGAGGAGGACCACGACGACCAACGCCAGGTAGAGCTTCCACGGCCGGCGGGTCTCCTCGAACGGATCCACCAGGTCGCGGGTGGAACCTGGCGGCAACTCCGCGATGGCCGTGAGTCGGGTGCCGAAGGGCACGTTGATCCGGGCCTTGGCGTTCACGGCCCAGCCGTTGGCATCGAGGATGGGGCCCAGGTTGCGCTTGCGCAGCTTGATGTAGGTCATCACCAGCGACGGGCCCGAGATCAGGGCCATGACACCCACGATGGCCCCGATCATGGCGAAGGCCCCTTGCGCCCACAAATCCTTGCCCAGGGTGGCCACCGCGGTGAAGAAGCCCCCGATGGCCCCGAAGGCCACGCCCAAGGCCGCCACCGTGCCCACATCAACCTTCTGGGGGGCCGCCCCCGCCGGCGCGGCGGCCTTGGAAGCCGCCGACGTGGCGACTGCCGCGAGCTTCTGGCTGGCGGCCGCATCGGCCTCGGCCGCCCGCTTGGCGATCTGCTCTTCCACCCAGCGGACGAAGCGCTTGTAGGGCAGCCAGAAGGCCTGGCGGAGGCTGATGGGGTTGGCCACGGTCTTGGTGATGGTGGCGTCGTAATCGAGCCCCTTGCGGTCGTAGAACACGCCGTTGCGGCCCACCATCAGGTTCTCGTCGTCGCCCTGCGAGAAGATGGCCACCACAGTCAGTTTCTGGCCGGTCGCCTTCCGCACGCAATCCACATAGGCCAGATAGGCCCCCGCCAGGCTGGCCATCACCGCGTGCTTGGCCGGATCCACCACCGTGATGCAGAGATTGCAGGACCGCTGGTCGAGATAAAGGGTGCCAGCCTGGAAGATCGCCGGCGCCCCATCGTCGTAGAGGTCGCGAAAATTGACGAAGTTGTTGGCCAAGAGAATCAGGTCGCGGTGGAAGCGGACCAACTTCTCGACCAAGGCCACTCCCGAGGCCTCCGCCTCCAGTTCACGGTCCCGGGCGATGAGCGCGGTGATCGCCGATCGAGCCGGGCCCCGGAGGATTTCCCGCACCCGGGCGATGCCCAACGACTCGACACGCGAGCCGGCCTTGGCGGCCATCCAGGCGGCGTAGGGCGCCAACCGCGCCTGCAATGCCACCCAATCGTCCTCGCCAAGCGCCTCGCGCGAGCCCAGCAGCGGCTCCACGGCGGCCGAGCGGAAGGTCGCAATCGCCTGGGCATGGGCGGGATTGAGACCTGAAACCAGCGACAGCGGTTGGCCCGGGACGATCCGGGACACGGGAAACCCGGAGACCTCCTGCGCCGACAGGCTCAGGTCCTTGGTCAGAAGCGCCTTGTACTCGTCCTCGGTGCGGTTGAGCAACGGTGACAACCGCGCCTCGAAGGCCGCCAGGCGACAGCGCCCGAAGTAGTCGTCGATCTTGGCCTTCACCGCCTGCATCGCGGCGGCGGCCGCAGCCGTCGCGGGTCCGACCGGGAGGATCTTGGCCGCGTCGGATTCGGAAGTGCCCGCCCAGGCGTCGAACCGGGCCGCTTCGGTGAAGAACTCCTCGAGCTTCACCGCGTCGATGCCCGGCTTGCCGCTCCGGTCCATGACCGAACCGACCGCCGCCATCGCCTCGCGCACGACCTGCTGGACCGCGGGATCGTCGGCCGATTCGGGAATGATCACCCCGTCGCCATTGAAGACGGTGTTGGCGAAGCTCTGGGTCGCTGCCGCGGCGTCCGAAACCGTGATGACATCGGCCTCGGCCTTGCCCAATTGGCGGAGGATGATCCGGGCCGAGCCCAGGATCTGTCGCCCCTCCGGAACCCCGTCGTTGATCGCACCCAAGGCTAGCCCATCGCGGCCCTTCACCAAGTCGTCGGCGTCCTTGAGCACCGATCCGGCCCAGCGGAGGGCGGCGATGAGCTCAGCAGCCCGGATGCGCCCGTCTCCGTCGGAGTCGATGAGCGCGGCGGTCTTGAGATCGAACTCGATGCCCGCGGTGGGACACGCCAAGGCCACCCAGAGTTTCTGGTCCAGTTGGTCCAGATTCAGCAGGTCCGCACCCGTCTCCAGCTTGACCTGGTCGAATCCCCCGGCTCGGAAGAATTTCCAAGGGTGGAGGCTGTGGGGAGCGGCAGTTGGGGACGGGATCATGGCGTGTCGAAGGATTGGTCTATGCGACTGAATCATCCCGGACCACGGATTTCCACCCGACTCTTCGCGGGGCGCCCCGGCGGCGGCTCAACGGGGCCGCGGTATCTCCGGAGGGGGCGGGGATTCCCGGAGGCGTCTATGCCATTCCGGGTCGGCCCGCTTGGGGATCTCCAGGCGATCCACGGCGGCTGGCCCGTCGGGCCCGCCGGAATGGCAGGCGTCGAGGCGGGTGTAGGGCTTGAAGGACTGGGGCAGACCGATCACCCGGGCCCGGTCGGCGGACCACTCGGCCACCGGGCGACGGTCGAGCACCAGCCAACTGTAGGGCAGGCTGCGCAGGTCGATGCCGGCGCGACGTCCGAACTGGACCCACTCCCCGTCCGTGAAGGCCTCGGTCGGAGCCTTGGCGAAGAAGTGGCACCAGTCGGATTCCCTGCCGGCCGCCTGGAGCCCGCACGCCTGGCGATGCGGACATGGTGCGACGATGTGGAACTGCCCGCGAAGCTGTTCCCGCAGGGTGATGAGGCCACGACTGCAGGCATGCGTGCCGGGCTCGAGCCACAGGACGCATTGGGCCGCCCGCAGGGCCTCCATCAGGCGCGGCAGGTCGTCGCGGTGCAACTCGTTGAGCACGTGGCTGATCACCAGCGTGGTGCAGGGCCCCTGGCCGAGAGGATCGGCCTCGGCGCGAAGACCCGGGAACCGGGTCCGGGTCCGGCCCGAGGCGAATTGCATGGCCGGGACGGACCGGTCATGCAATCGCACTTCCGCGAAATTCGCCGGACCGAAGGCATCGACCACGCAGCGCGAGGCCACGCCGCTGCCGCAACCCCAGTCGAGCAGTGGACCCGCAGGAGGGGCCCAACCCAGGCGCAGCAACTCGGACAAGGCGGCCCCCCACTTCCAGGCGATGCGCTGGGCGTAGGTGAAGTCGTAGCTGGCGAGGTCCGACAGGCTGCGCCAGTAGGGTTCCCGCACCGGCTCGGAGCGCAGGAACAAGGCCCTCAGCCGGTCCAGGGAGGCCCAGTCCACCTCGTCCCACGTCATGGCGTGCCCGGATTCCGGGCCGGATTCTGGACCGCATACTGGCCGTTTGCCTCCGGCGCGGCAGGCACCAGGTCGAAGCCCAACCGCTCGGCCAGGCGCTGCCGGACGATGCCGTGGAATCGGGCGAACTCGGCGACGGCCCGGGCGCGGGCCTCGGTGTCGACCGGGGATTTCCGGCGGACGGCGGCGATCATCAGGTTCTTGCCGGTGTGCTCGGTGGAGATGAACTCGAAGACCCGCGTCTCGTAACCGGCCCACTCCAGCAGCAGGGCGCGCAACGCATCGGTGGCGAACTCGGCGTGCCGCTCGCGGAAGATGCCGTGGCGCAGCGGACCGGCCAGGGGCTCGGGCACCGACAACTGCGGACGCACCTCGCGGTGGCAGCAGGGCGAGACCAGCAGCAGCGCGGCCCCGGCCCGGACCCCCTTGGCCAGGGCCTCGTCGGTGGCCGTGTCGCAGGCGTGAAGGGCCACGACCACCGAAGCGGACCCGAGCGGGCTCGAGGCGATGTCCCCGGCCTCGAACTTGAGGCGGTCGAATCCGCATCGCCCCGCGGTGGATCGGCCTTGCGACACGAGATCGGGCCGGACCTCGACCCCCGTCGCCGTGACCGGACCGCTCCGGGTGCGGCAGAGGTGCTCGTAGGCCGCGAAGGTCAGGTAGGCCTTGCCGCACCCCATGTCGACCAGGTGCAGCGGGGCCGCGGGGTCCAGTTGGGCCGCGACCAGCAGCGGTTGCAGCACTTCCACGAACCGGTTGATCTGCCGGAACTTCGATTCCATGCCGGCCTTGACCGAGCCGTCGGCCGCGGTGACTCCCAGCTCGCGCAGCCAGCCCGAGGTCCCGGGCACCGGCCGCTCCTTGGCCCGGTCATGGGACAGGTCCGGCGCCTTGGTCACCTCGGGCTTGCCCAGGAGCATCCGGGTGGGCCGTCCCTTGCGGAAGGTGAGCTGGGCCGTCCCGGTGGTGGTCGACAGGAAGGCGTTGAGGAACTGCTGGCCCAGCAGGTCGCGCAACAGGTCCACGGCCTCGTCCTGCGCGAAGTTCTTGGTCACATCGCGCGTCGGGTGCCGGTACACGAAGGAAAGCATCGCGGCGTCCTTCAGGCGGACCGGCCGGATGAACACGTTGCGGATGCCGTCGGGCTGGATGGAGGCGCCGAGATTCAACCGGACCATCGTCCCGTCGGCGGCGCTCTGACGCACGCGGTCCAGGAAATCGTCCACCGTCTTGGAACTCATCGCCGCAAGCTCTAGCCGATCGTCGGGGACGGGGACAGGACCGTTTGGCCCGGCGTCGGGCCCGTCGCTCCCGCATCGTGAAGGGGTCCGGCCAGGCGCAGGTCGGCCACGCATTCCACATGCTGGGTCTGGGGGAACATATCGAGCGGCAGGACCGTCTCCAGCCGGTAGCGACCGCCGGCGCAGAGGATCTTCAGGTCGCGGGCCAAGGTCGCGGGATGACAGGAGACGTAGAGGATCTGCCCGGGGCCGGTCTGGCGCAGCACCTCGAGGCTCGGGGGGCGGCACCCGACGCGGGGCGGGTCGAGCAGCACGGCCGTGCGGGCCGGGTCCCAGCGGGCCAGCAGGCTCGGGAGCATGTGGTCGGTGTCCCCGGACACATACGACCCGTTCCGGATGCCCCGGGACTCCTGGTTCCGGCGGGCCGCCCGGATGGCCGGAACGTCCAACTCGACGCCCACGAAGCTCTCCACCGCGTCGGCGGCCTCGATGCTGAAGAATCCCACCCCGCAATAGGCGTCCACCAGGTGCCGGGCTCCATGGCTGCGCAGGCGATCCTTCACCACCCGCACCAGCTCTGGCAGCAGCAGGAAATTGTTCTGGAAGAAGGAATGCTCCGGGACCTCCCAGCCGGGCGCTTCCATGCGGAGGACCGTCTTGATGCCGCCCTTGGGGGGAGGATTGCGCCGCCACCGGGTGATGGCCTCGTTGAGGACCGGCTCGGCGATGGCGCACGATTCGATGTCGCAGACCAGGCCGCAGTCGGTCCGCATGAAGCCCAGGTTCAGCTTCTGGGCGGGCTTGTTCCACTGGCTGCGGACGAGGATCCGGTTGCGGTAGTGGTACGGGTTCGGGCACGGGATCACCGGCTGGACCACCGACGGATCGAATCCGCCGACCCGCCGGAAGAGCTCACCGATCTGCCGATGCTTCCAGCGGAGCTGCGCGGCGTAGTCGAGGTGCTGGTACTGGCAGCCGCCGCATTCGCCGAAGTAGGTGCACTTCGGCTCCACCCGCTCGGGCGAGGGCTTGAGGATCTTCACCAGTTCGGCCCGGCCGAAGCTCTTCTTCACCTCCGTGACCTTGGCCTCGACCACGTCTCCCGGCGCCGTGAAGGGGATGAAGACGACGAAGTCGTCGACCCGGGCGACCCCTTCTCCGCCGAAGGCGAGGTCGGTGATCTCGAGGTGCAGCCGCTGTCCGGCCACCGGCATTCCGTTGGGCAACGTTTCCACCCCGTCGAATTGCCACGGATCGGGTGCCCGACAAAAGGACGGACTTGGCCCGGGAGGCGCTATTCGCCGTTCGGATACGAGCCGAGGATCTTCACGAAGCTGCAATGGTGGCCCAGCATCTCGATGGCCTTGGCGACCTTGGCGTCCTCGGCGTGGCCGTCGATGTCGGCGAAGAAGAAGTACTCCCAGGCCTTCCGCTTGGAGGGGCGCGACTCGATCTTGGTCATGTTGATGCGGAAGCGGCGGAACGGCGCCAGGGCCCGATGCAACGCCCCGGCCTCGTCGCGCAGGCTGAACATCAGGCTGGTGCGGTCGGCCCCCGAACTCGGGCCGCATTGCCGACCCAGCACTAGGAAACGCGTGGCGTTGGCGGAGTTGTCATGGATGTCGCGCTCGAGGACGGGAACCTGGTAGCGGTCCCCGGCCAGCTCGCCGGTGATCGCCGCCGCATGCTTCTCCTGGGCGGCCAGCTCCGCCGACCGGGCGTTGGAGCTGGTCTCGACCAGTTCGGCCTGGGGCAGGTGGCGCTGGATCCACCCCCGGCACTGCGCCAGCGTCTGCGGGTGGACGTAGAGCTTGCGGATGTCTTCACGGCGCCCCTTGGCGGCGAGGCAGTGGGAAATCTTCAGCACGATCTGCGAGACGATCTTCAGGTCGCTGTCCACGAACATGTCCAAGGTGTGGGTGACCACGCCCTCCGTGGAGTTCTCGACGGGCACCACACCGTAGTCGGCCTTCTGGCGCGACACCTCGTTGAAGACGTCGGAAATGGTCCGCTGCGGCGCGTAGGCCAGCGAGGCGCCGAAGCGACGCAGGGCGGCCTGGTGCGTGAAGGTCGCCTCGGGCCCGAGGTAGGCGATGGTCAGGCTGCGCTCCAGCGACAGCGCGCAGGACATGATCTCGCGGTAGATGGCGCGCAGGCCGTCATGGGTGATCGGGCCCTGGTTGTGCCGGAAGACCTTCTGGAAGACGGCCCGCTCGCGGTGCGGCGCGTAGATCTCCTGACCCTGCCGGGTCTTGATGGCCCCGATCTCCAGCACATGGCGGGTGCGCTCGTTGAGCAGGCGCACGATCTCGGAGTCCAACGCGTCGATGGCCTGGCGGTGTTCCTGGAGCGACATGGCCCGATGACGATGCCGCATCGGGCCGGCGGCGCGAAGGAGGTTTTTTGAGGGTCGGCGGCGGCGGGGATCGTCCAGTGGGGATTTTCCCGCCCGGGACGGCAACGGGCGGGCCGTGAAGGCCAAGGGAGGTGTGGTTGGCCGATTCCCGGGAGCCATCGGTCGCCCACGGCCCCGACGGGCCCGCAACCAACCCCACCATGAAGACCTCCCGATTCCTTCCCCGCCCACGGCCCAGTCTCGGCCTCGGGCTCCTCCTCGCCCTGGCAACCGCCTCCCTGACCGGTCTGGCACAGGACCGGTTCCGCTGGCCCGGCACCGGCGGCTGGTCGGCCACCTCACCCTACGTCCGTCAGTTCGACACCAACTCGCTGGTGACCTTGCGCGGGTGGGTCGTCCGGCTGGAGTCCTTCCGCCCGGGCGGCGGCGCGTCCCCGGGCCTTCAGGCCATCGTCCAGTCGGGGGCGGACAAGGTCGTCGTGCACCTCGGGCCCCGCTGGTTCCTGGAACGGCAGGAGCTGCAATTGCAACCGCGTGACCCCGTGGCCGTGGAGGGGTCGAAGATCCCCATGGGCGGCGCCTCGGTCGTGATCGCCCGGGCCATCAGCGTCGGCGAACGGTCGCTGGTGCTACGGGACGCGGTGGGATCCCCGGCCTGGTCGGCCGATCAGGTTCGGGCACCCGGCTCCCGGCCCACCATCCTGGCAACCGACAGCGGTTCCACCTGGACGCTGCGCCTGCCGGAAGGCAAGGCCGACCGGGGGCGGGCGGCCTTCAACCGGATGTGGTGCCAGGGCTGCCACGTGGTGAAGGGGTACGAGAAGGAGTTCGAGGCCCCGTATGCGCAACCCGCCGTGCCGGTGGTGCTCGGCGGCGAGCAACGCCGGCCCAGCCGGATCGATCCGGTGAACTCGATCATCAACCCGTCGCACCGCATCGAGCCCGGGTTCCAACGCGACCTCGTCGCCAAGGGCCGGCAGTCGCGGATGGGTGACTACAACGAGACGCTGACCCTCCAGGAACTCAGCGATCTGGTCGCCTTCCTGGAGTCGCTTCCCCGGTGACCCTGCCCCGCCCCCCCGCCGGTCCGGTCGGCCCCTGGATGGCCCCGTGCCGAACGCAGACGGCCCCTGGACTTGGGATCCAGGGGCCGCTGCAACGCCCGACGGAGGATGGGCCGCCGGGACCCGTTTCGGGACACCGGCGCGAAGGACAGGCTCAGTCGAAGGCGTGGCCGGCGCAGCACAGCACATTGCGCAGCTTGTGGCGCACGAGCTCCTTGACCGCCTTGCGGGCGGGCCCGAGGTACTTGCGGGGGTCGAACTCCTTGGGCTTGCTGACCAGCACCTCGCGGATCGCGGCCGTCATGGCCAGCCGCAGGTCGGTGTCGATGTTCACCTTGGTGCACCCCACGCGGCGGGCCACTTCGATGTCGGCCTCGGGCACGCCGGCGGTCTCCTCGCCGAGGTCGCCGCCGTACTTGTTGATCTTCTGGGCCAGTTCCTTGGGCACCGAGGAGGCTCCGTGGAGCACCAGGGGATAGTCGCCCATGCCGGCGTCGAGCAGGGCCTTCTTGATGGCCTTGAGGCGCTCAAGGTCGAGGTGCTGCTCGCCCTTGAACTTGTAGGCCCCATGGCTGTTGCCGATGGCGACGGCGAGCGAGTCGACGCCGGACTGCTTGACGAACTGGACGGCCTCTTCCGGGTGGGTGTAGGCCCCGCCCTTGGAGTAGCTGCCGCCCTCCTCACCGTCGTCGTGCTGGGCGCCCACGAGCATGCCGAGTTCACCCTCGACCACGCAGTTGTGCCGGTGGGCGTACTCGACGACCTTAGCGCAGATCTCGACATTCTTCTCGAACGGATCGTGCGAGGCGTCGATCATCACGCTGGTGAAGCCCTCGTCGATGCACTGCTTGCACAGCTCGAAGCTGTCGCCGTGGTCGAGGTGGACCGCGATGGGGATGGTGGACAGCTTGACCGCGGAGTCGATCAGGCCCTTCAGGTACACCGGATGGGCGTAGTCGCGGGCTCCCTTGGAGATCTGGAGCATCACCGGAGCCTTCTCTTCCTCGCAGGCCTCGATGATGGCCTGGAGCAGCTCCATGTTGTTCACATTGAAGGCGCCAAGGGCGTACTTGCCCTTCAGGGCCTTCGAGAACAGGTCGCGGGTGTGGGTCAGTGGCATAGGTCTATGGATGGGTTCCTGCCGGCCTTTGCAGGAAGGCAGGGCCGGTACACTAGGAAAGCCCGCACCGGCTGGGAACTGGTTTTTTGCCCCGGGCCTTTCGGCCTTCCGAGCCGTCCCGACCACCGATCGGCCTCACCACCAGGGTCCGTTGACGTCCACCTTCTGGTTCATGTCCGACGGGTCGTAGTCCCTCGGGAATCGGAAGAGAGCCACGTGGCCGTCACCATACGCCATGTTCCAGCCCCGCTGGCCGCGGTTGTTGTGCCAGAGACTCCGATCCCGGGTGGCTCCGCTGACCTGACCGTCGCCGGAATCGCGGCTGCCATGCCACGGCCAGTCGCCCTGGAGGATCTTGGTGGCCGGAGCGAGGGCGATCTCGGAGTTCTTGATGGGCTTGGAATCGCCCGCAACCGTGGGCGACGCCAGGTTGCCGGTGATGTGCTTCACCCCGAACCAGTCGACGGCCCACATCACGAGGTAGCTGTTGCCCCAGGCCATGTAGCACCCCTTCTTCGACTCGGCGGCCCAGTAGCTGTCGCCTTTGTCCGACGGGCAACGGAAGGCCTCGGGCGCGGGGACGTAGGCGTTGAGCGGGCGGTTGGTCTCCCAGGCCCGGGTGTCGTGCACGATGTTCACCTTGGCCCTGCCCTGGGCCGAGCGCAGCGGCACCCCGGGCGTGGAGGACCAGATCTCGCCACCCACCGTGCCCCAGTCGCCATGCGCCGGCATGAGGTCCTGGTTGTCGGCCGAGTACATGGCATAGCCGAGGTACTGCTGCTTCTGGTTGCTGACGCACCGGGTGGCGTTGGCCTTGACCTTGGCCTTGGCCAGCGCCGGCAGGAGCATGCCGGCCAGGATGGCGATGATGGCGATGACCACCAGCAGTTCGATGAGCGTGAAGGCGCTCTGGCGGGGAAGGGGCTTCATGGCACGTGGGGCGGAACGTCCTTTCCGGGATTCGGGGGTTCTATCCCATCCCCGGCGCCCGCACCAGCGACATTTTGACGACGGGGCCTGCCGCCCTGCCGGCACCACCGTCCGGCACTGGAACCCGAAACCCCAACCCGGGGCGTTCAGGCCAAGAGCTTGTGGACCACCTCGCCGAACACGTCGGTCAGGCGGAAATCGCGGCCCTGGAAGCGGTGGGTGAGCTTCTCGTGGTCGAAACCCAGCAGGTGGAGGATCGTGGCGTGCAGGTCATGGACGTGGACCTTGTCCACGGTGGCGTTGAAGCCGAAGTCGTCGGATTGGCCCAGGGTGATGCCCGGGCGGATGCCGCCGCCGGCCATCCACATGGAGAAGCAGTTGGGGTGGTGGTCGCGGCCGTCGTTGCCGCCCTGCACCATGGGCGTCCGCCCGAACTCGCCTCCCCAGATGACCAGGGTGTCGTCCAGCAGGCCGCGGGCCTTGAGGTCCTGGATCAGGGCCGCGTTGGCGCGGTCGGTGTCGGCGCAGTTGCGCTTGAGGTCGCCGGTGAGGTTGCCGTGCTGGTCCCAGGCCTCGTGGAAGATCTGCACGAACCGGGTGCCCCGCTCCACCAGGCGCCGTGCCAGCAGGCAGGCCGTGGCGTAGGTGGTCTTGCCCGGGGTCGCCCCATACAGGTCGAGGACGTGCTGCGGCTCCCGGCGGATGTCCATGAGCTCGGGCGCGCTGGCCTGCATCCGGTAGGCCATCTCGTAGGACTCGATGCGGGTCGCGATCTCCGGATCGCCCACCCGGCCCAACCGCTGGCGGTTGAGTTCCTGGACCGCATCGAGGGTCTGGCGCTGGGCCAGGCGGTCGACCCCGGAGGGATTGGACAGGTAGAGCACCGGGTCGCCCCCGCTGCGGAAGAGAACCCCGTTGTGCACGCTGGGCAGGAAGCCAGCCCCCCAGTTGGAGGCACCGCCGCTGGTACCCTTGCCGCCGGTCGAGAAGACCACGTAGGCGGGCAGGTCGCTGCCCTCGCTGCCCAGCCCGTAGGTGGTCCAGGCGCCGAGGCTTGGACGGCCGAACTGCTGGGAGCCCGTGTTCATGAAGATCTGGGCCGGCGCATGGTTGAAGGCGTCGGTGTGCATCGACTTCACGATGGCGATGTTGTCGGCCACCCGGGCCAGGTGGGGCATGAGTTCGGAGATCTCCTGGCCCGACTGCCCGTGGCGGGCGAACTGGAACTTGGGTCCGAGCAGCTTGGCGTCCGGGCCGATGAAGGCCGCCCGGTATCCCTTGAGCAACCCGGCCGGGGGCAGCTTGCCGCTCCACCGGGCCAGCTCGGGCTTGTGGTCGAAGAGCTCCAGGTGGCTCGGGGCCCCGGCCTGGAAGAGGTAGATGACCCGCTTGGCCCGGGCCGGGAAGGGGGACGACTTCGCCGCCATCGGCCGCGACGCCGGCGGACCGGACCGCGCGGAGGCCGCCCTCGCCGGGTCGGCCAGGAGCGAATGCAGGGCCGCCAATCCCAGGCCGACGCCACAGTCGCGGAAGAACCACCGGCGGGTGAGGTGCGAGCGCTGCTCGGCGATGGCCTGCTGGAGGAGGGGGATCCGGTTCATGCGGTCAATCCTTGGTGAGGGTCTCGTCGAGGTTCAGGAGGGCGCGGGCCACGGCGACATGCGCCGCCAGGGTCGACGGGGTGACGGCGGCGGGAAGGTCCGACCACTCGCCGGAGGGACTGCCCACCAGGTCCGGGGCGCTGAGCCACCCCTCGGCGATCCGGGCGCGCTGCTGCCCGAGCAGCCGGCGAAGGACCCGCAGCTCGGCCGCGGCGGGCGGACGGCTGAGCACGCGGCGGAACGCGTAGGTGAGGCGCTCGTCGTCGGTCTTCCCGCCCTCGAGGACCGCCTTGCGGGCCAGCGCGCGGGCCGCCTCCACGAACTGGGGCTCGTTGAGGGAGGTCAGCGCCTGGAGCGGCGTGTTGGAGCGCAGCCGCCGCACGCAGGAGAAGTCGCCGTTCGGGGCGTCGAAGGCCTGCAGCACGGGATAGGGGATGCTCCGGAAGCGGAAGGCGTAGATCGAGCGGCGGTAGCGTTCGCTCCCCGTCTCCTCGATCCACGTCTTGGGGCCATAGCTGGCCGGGGGCTGGAAGAGGAACTCCGGCGCAGGCGGGTACACCGCGCGGCCGCCCAGGGCCGGGTTCAGCAACCCGGACACCGACAAGGCGATGTCCCGGACGATCTCGGCCTCGACGCGGAACCGGGGGCCCCGGGCCAGCAGCCGGTTGCCGGGGTCGCGTTCCAGCAGGCCGGGACCGACGCGGCTGGACTGCCGGTAGGCGGAGGACGAGACGATGAGGCGGTGCAGGTGCTTGAGCGACCACGGGACCGCGCCGGGGGTCGAGGGCTGCATGAACTCCACGGCGAGCCAGTCGAGCAGTTCCCGATGGGACGCCGGCGGCGACTGGGTGCCGAGGTCCTCGACCGTCTCCACCAGGCCCGTCCCGAAATAGTGCTGCCACACCCGGTTGACCGCGACGCGCGCCGTGGTCGGCGACCCGGGATCCGTGAGCCAGCGGGCGAGGGTGAGCCGGGAGTCGTCCGCGCCCGGGGGCAGCCGGTGGAGGAAGGCCGGGGTGCCGTGGGTCACCTCCCGGTCGGGCTTGAGCCAGTCGCCGCGCCGGAAGAGCCGGGTGGGCATGCGCGCATCCCCGGGGCCGTCGCCGCGCCGGGCCGCGAAGACCAGGGCCGGCGACCCCTCGGGCCACCGGCGCCAGAGCGCCTCGATCCGGGCGTTGGCCTCGGCGAACTCCGGCCGGGTGGTGCGCCAGAACGAGAAGACGGCCGCCGTCTGCGCGGGCGTCCGCCGCTCGGCCGGGATCTTCGTCACGATCTCACGGACTGCCGCCGGCAGCGGGTCGGCAACCGCGTTGGTCGCGGAGGCGACCGAGATCCGGAACCGCCCAAGGTTGTGGGTCTGCAGGTCGTCGGAGTTCCAGCCGCCGTGCTCCTGATGCAACTCGAACTCGAGGATGGCGCCCTTGGGGAAGGCCACCGGCTTCTCGGCCACGAAGACCGCCTTGCGGGCCTGGTTCCGGCGGCCGGGACCCGCATCGATGCCCCAGGCTGTGTCCATCTTGCCGTCGATGGCATGGGCCACCGGGCCGTAGGTCCGCGTCTTGCCCGAGCGGTCGTCGAACTCCGCCTCGAGGGGCTTCTCCGGGTTGGAGAAATCGGCGGTGGCCCGGACGAACTTCACCTCGACGCGGTTGGTCGGTTCGGCGCGGTCGATGGCCGTGACCCGGAACTCGCTCAGGGCGGCCATGCCGCGGACGGAGCGCCCGGGACCCTGGCACGGGAGGTTGGGGTCGGTGAGTTGCTCGAGGCGGAAGGCGGCGATGGACGGCAGGTCGTTGGTGCCCCGGAAATGCGCGGCCCACTGGGTCGGCGCATAGCTGGCCGCGCGGATGGAGCCATCCTCGTACTGGTAGAACCGCTCGCCGTTGTCGCCGGTGTGCTCGCAGCGCACGACCGCCCACGCCGGCTGGTCGTCGCGGACACCGGCCTCCCAAGCGGCCATCCGCTCAGCCCAGTCGGGCGTGGTGGGGCGCAGTCGCTCCTCCTCCTCGCGGATCTGCCGGGCCACCTGGTCGCGTTGCCGCTGCCCGGAGGGGCTGTAGGCGACCATCGACGACTCGTGATCATTGTTCAGGAAGGCGAAGAGCCGGTAATACTCCTCCTGCGACACCGGATCGAACTTGTGGTCGTGGCACTGGGCGCACTGGATGGTGATGCCCAACACCGCCTTGCCGATGCAGTCCATCCGGTCGATCAGGCCATCGATGCGGAACTGCTCGGGATCGGCGCCCCCCTCCTCGTTGAGCATCGCGTTGCGCAGGAATCCGGTGGCCACGCGCTGTGCCTCGGTCGCCCCGGGCAGGAGGTCGCCGGCAACCTGCTCGACGACGAACCGGTCGTAGGGCAGGTCGCGGTTCAACGCGTCGACCACCCAGTCGCGGTAGGCCCAGACGAAGCGGGGCTTGTCCTTCTCGAAGCCGTCGGAGTCGGCGTAGCGGGCGGCGTCGAGCCAATGACGCCCCCAGCGCTCCCCGTGATGGGGAGAGGCCAGAAGGGCCGACACGGCGCGGTCCCAGGCGCCGGGCGGGCGGTCGGCCAGGAACCGGTCGACCTCAGCCGGGGACGGCGGCAGCCCGGTGAGGTCGAGGTGGAGCCGGCGCAGCAGGGTGGTCCGGTCGGCCTCGGGCGATGGCCTGAGCCCTTCGGCCTCGAGGCGGGCGAGGATGAACCGGTCGATCGGGGTGCGGACCCAGTCGGCCTGCCGTACGGCGGGAAGCGACGGGCGGACCGGCGGCTTCCACGTCCAGTGATCCCGGCGGTCGGGCGTCTGCGGCGCGGCCGCCGAGGCGAACCCGACCGCCAGGAGCGACATCAGACACGCGGCGGCGAACCGACGTGACCAGGCGGGAACCCGTCGGGGGGAAACAGCGGGAGCCTTCACGACCTAGTCACGATGCCCCTCTTCACCGCTCCGGTCCAATCGGATTTGGACCTCGCTGCCAGGCCACGCCCCTCAGGGCACACAGTGCGGACAGGCGCCCGCCGTCGAGGGGCTCAGGCAGGGCATCCCGAGGCCCAGGCCCCGGAACACCAGCAGGGTGCCCACCCCGGCGACCATCCCGGGGGACGGCCGCCTGCAACCTCCCCCGGGCAGCGGCGGGCAGGAGCCGGCCGATGCGGTCGAAGGCCAGCAGCACCGGACCGCGCCCGACGGGACGAGGGTTGCCCGCTCCAGACCCGGCCGGTGTCCTTCCCTGCAACACGCTTGCCGCCATCCGCGGGCCGACGCACCGTATCCGCACATCCGACCATGAAAACCCGCCTTTGCTCCCTCCTGTGCGCCGCCGTGGCGAGCGCGCTCCTCGTCTCCCCGACCCTCGCCGAGGAGAAGAAGCCCAAGAAACCCGCCAAGGACGGCTGGACCCAACTCTTCGACGGGAAGGACACCTCCCAGTGGCGGGGCTACAAGGCGACCGCGTTCCCGGCCAAGGGCTGGCGCGTCGAGAACGGGACCCTGCGCCACGTGGCCGGCGAGGGCGGCGGCGATCTGGTCTCGGTCGGGAAGTACGGCGACTTCGAGCTGCGCTTCGACTGGAAGGTGGCCCCCGGGGCGAACAGCGGGGTCATGTACCGGGTCACCGAGGACCACAACGCCTCCTACGAGACCGGCCCGGAATACCAGGTGCTGGACGACTCGAAGCACGGCGATGGCAAGAACCCCAAGACCAGCGCGGCCGCCCTCTACGCCCTGATCGCCTGCAATTCCGAGAAGGCCCTCAACCCGGTGGGCGAGTGGAACAAGGCCCGCATCGTGGTGAAGGCCAACCGGGTCGAGCACTGGCTCAACAAGAAGAAGGTCGTGGAGTACCAGTGGGGCGGCGCGGAGACCCTGAAGCTCATCGGCGAGTCGAAGTTCAAGGGCATGCCCGGCTTCGCTCGGAACGCCTCGGGCCACCTCTGCCTGCAGGACCACGGCGACGACGTGTGGTTCCGCAACATCAAGATCCGCACCTTCTGAGGGTGCCGGAGGCCCCGGCGCCGCCTTCCCGGCCCGGTTTCCCGGGCCCGCCCCCACCCACCCTTCCCGGCGTGAACCTCATCCACTGGGATCACAATGCGACCACGCCGCCGGATCCCCGCGTCGTCGAGGCGATGGAGCCCTTCCTGCGGGAGGTCTGGGGCAACCCCTCCAGCATCCATGCGATCGGGCGCCGGGCACGGGCGGCGCTCGACGGGTTCCGCTACCGCATGGCCGGGCTTTGGCGATGCCGTCCGAGCGAGGTGGTCTTCACCGGCGGAGGCACCGAGGCCAACAACCTGGCGATCCTGGGCACCGCCCGACTGGGCGGCCACCGGGGCCGACGCCACCTCGTCGCCTCGCCGGTCGAGCACCACGCCGTGCTCCACGCGCTGAGATACCTCGAGGCCCACGAGGGCTTCACCCTCACGCTGCTGCCGGTGGACCGGTTCGGCCGGGTCGACCCGGGCTCGGTCGCCACGGCGCTGCGCCCGGACACGGCCCTGGTCTCGGTGATGACGGCGAACAACGAGACCGGCACCGTCCAACCCGTCGCCGCGATCGGCCGGATCTGCCGGGAGCGGGGCGTTCCGTTCCACACCGACGCGGTCCAGGCCTTCGGCAAGCTGCCGTTCCGGGACATCGACCAGTTCGAGGCCGATCTCGTCTCGGTCTGCGCCCACAAGTTCCACGGACCCAAGGGCGCGGGGGCGCTGTTCATCCGCTCCCCCCTGCTCCCGCATCCCACCCAGCATGGCGGCGCCCAGGAGAACGAGCGGCGCGGGGGCACCGAGAATCTGGCCGCGGTCGCCGGGCTGGTGAGCGCCTTCGAATGGATGGTGCCCGAGCCGGTGTTCCCGGCCGGGCGCCTGCGGGACTGGACCGAACGGTTGGCCCGGTCGCTGGCCTCGCTGCCCGGGGTGGAACGCCACGGATGTCCCGACGGACGACTGCCCAACACCCTGGCCTTCTCGGTCGAGGGCACCGACAGCATCCCGTTGCTGGCCAACCTCGACCTCGAAGGGATCTGCGCCTCGAGCGGGTCGGCCTGCACGGCCGGCTCGGTCGAGCCCAGCCACGTGCTCCGGGCCATGGGCGTGCCGGAGGCGCGGGCCCGGGCCTTGGTCCGCTTCTCGCTTGGTCGCGACTCGACGGTGGAGGAGGTGGACCGGGTGGAGGCGCTGATGCCGGGAATCCTGGCCCGTTGCCAAGGCCGGTGACGGCCTTCCGGCGGCATCGGGACCGCCCGGCCGCCCCGACCTGAGGCCGGACCGAGGCGGGCCGGCCTCAGGGCCGCACGTGGCTCAGGCTCATGCCCAGGGCCAGCAGGCCGATCAGGCCGAAGTAGGCGATGCCCACCGTCCACCGTTGCCGGGGTTCGATCTCGAAGAACCGGCGGGACTCGTCGTCCCGGGCCCGGAAGAGGGAGAACAACCGGGGCAGGCCCATCACCAGCACCATCAGCAGGATCGGGCTGATCCAGCCGCGGGTCACCGCCTCATGCACGAGGTAGGCGATCATCACCGCATACCCGGCGACCCAAAGCCAGGGCGAGAGCGCGGTGACGATGCGGCCGCCATCGAGGAAGCCGACCGGGGCCAAGTTGAAGAGGTTGAGCAGGAACCCGGAGTAGGCCAGCGCCGACCAGAACGGATCGCCCGTCGCGACGTGGACCAGGTAGCAAACACCAGCGCCGAGGGTCCCGAAGATCGGGCCGCCGATGCCCACGACGGCCTCGATCCAGGCATTGCGCGGGGCGTCCTTCAGCGCGATGAACGCCCCCATGAACGGGATGAAGACCGGGGCGCCCACCCGGAGACCCTGGCTGCGCGCGGCGACCAGGTGGCCGAGTTCATGGACGAAGATCAGCACGACGAAGCCGAGGGCGAACTTCCACCCCCACAGGAGGGCATAGGCCCCGACGCTGAGGATCATCGTGCCGCCGGTCTTGAGGAAGGTCGGCAGGAACTTCAGGAACGGCAGCAGGGCCACCAGCTTCGAGCCGAACTTGACGACGGCCGCCACCAGCACCGCCAGCGGGCCCCAGAACCCGCCCCGCCGGGGGGACTGCGGCTGGGGTGGCGAGACCTGCCGGGCGGAGGACAACACCGGGGGAGCCCCGGTGCCGGGCAGGATCGGGGGCTTCGCTTCAGGCGGGATGGGGGGACGGTCCTCCATGCGCCGTAACCCGACTCGACCGGGGCCGAAACCGCAATCCAATTGCCGTGCGTGGGGCTGCGAAAAAACCCGGGGGGAGGCGGCCTTGCCCCTCTGCCCGACCCGCGTTGCCATGGCCGCTGCGGGTCACCTGGAACGCTCCGGCCGGAAGTGATCCCACGCCAAAACCTTGGGGCCTCTGGGGCCTCTGGGGCCCGTTGGCTCAGCGCGGCGGGGGAATTGGCGGCGAACCGGGCGAGGCGAGCATGGAATCGTCGGCCGGGAACGGCGGACGCCTCTGGGGAATGAGCGAGCGCTCGACCAGGCGACGCCAGGCGGCGCGGTCGTTGGGGCTCATGGCCTTCCAACGCTCGGCCTTGCGCAGGAACTGCTCGCGCTCGGCCGGGTCCATCGCCTCGAAGCGCCGGAAGGCGCTCACGCAGCGGGACCTCTCCTCGGACGACAGGGCCGAGAAGTCGGCCAAGGCGCGCTCCATCTGCCGGCGCTCGGTCTCGGAGAGCGTGCGCAAGGCCGCCTGCCGCTCGGCCGGGGTGAGGTCGAAGAACCGGGAGAACGCGGCGGCCTTGCGGCCGCGCTCGGCAGGAGACAAGGCCAGCCAGCGCTCCAACTGCTCGCGGGCGGCCCGCTGGGCGGCCGGCGGCAGCGATGCCATGTAGGCCTCCACCCGCTGGCGGTCGGGATGCACCTCGCCCTGGCGCACGAACCACGACAGGCGACGCTCGCTCTCGAGCAGATCGCGTCGCTCGGCCTCGGGCAACTGGTCCCAGGCCGCCAGGCGCTCCTCGAGCATCGGGAGGTCCTCGGCGGACACCGACGCCCATTGCGCCCGGCGCTCCTGGGGCGGCAGCGGAAGCAGGGTCGAAAGGGCGTCCTGGAACTGGGCCAACCGCAGGCGGATCTCACGCTCGTCGGGACGCAGCGCCCCGAACTCGCGCAGCTTGGACTCGATCAGGGCCCGGGCCGCCGGGGACTTGCGGGCCAGCAGGGCCTCGCGCTGCTCCGGTCCGGCCGCCAGCAGGTCCCGGAAGCGGTCGGTGGGCGTCTTGACCGCCGGGACCGGCGGCAGCGTGGCCTGTGCCGGCATCGGGGGGGCCGGCCGGGACGATGGCAGGGGCGGCAGCGCGGGGACCGGAGGCGTCTGGGCGCGCACCGGAGAACCGAACGCCCCCAAGGTCCCAATCAGTGCGGTCCCAATACGTGTGGTCCGGAGGAGAGTGGTCCGGAGGAGCGGTTTTCGCGGCGTCGCTCTTCGGACCTGGGACACTGCCCCCGATCGATGGAGCCGAGAGGGTCTCATGGCGCCTCGTCGCGGAGCACCTGGAGGAGGGCGACATCGTCAGGGGCCGAGCGGGTCTCGAGCAGCCGGATGGCCTCGAAATCCCGGAGGACCGCCACGCCAGGCATTGCCGCCGCCCCGGACCATTCGGCCGCCGTCCGGGCCATGGCCCCATGCCGCTGGACCTGCAGACGATCCCATCCCCAGGAAAGCGAGACCGCCAGGACCGCCAGGACCGCCAGGACCGAGGTCGCGGGCCGGGCCATCCAGCGCAGGAGGTCGGAGGGACCGAAGCCATCCTGCGGGGGCAGGCCGCCCCGGAACCGTCCCCGGAAGACCCCCTCGATTTGGGCAACCCATCGGGAGCGGGCGGACTCCCGGGCCGGGTTGGAACGGATCTCCCGGAGGACTCCGTCCGTGAACCCCGGCGACGCGGAGGGCCGGGGCAGGGCATCGAGCAGTGCATTGAGCGCCAGTTCCTCGTCGAGGCATCTCGCCTCGGAGGGCCTGCCGGAAAGTTCCAGGCGCCAACGGGCGGCCTCGTCGGCCGGCATTCGCCGCCGGGCCACCTCGTCCAGCCAATCCTCCCGCAACGGCCGCCCCCGGGGCTGGCCGGGCGCAGGACCGGGATCGGAGGGTGGAGGGGGCGGCTGCATCAGGCGTCTGTGGCCGAGGAGAAAACCGGTCGCGCCGCAAAGTTGCGCCCGATGACCCCGCCGAAGAATCCCCGGACCGGACAAGCCGCCCCGGCTAGGGGGGTGCCGCCTGGAAAATCTCGGAGAATCCCGGACTGACAATCGGCCCGGGTCCCCCTAAACCTGTGCAGACCGCCTGCCGATGGCCCCCAGATGGAACCGATGCCCGAACACCCTCCCGACCGGCCCAGATCCGACTGGCTGACCGGTGGGCTGGCCGTGCTCGACCCAGGGGGGCGGATCGTGTCGGTCAATGAACCCCTCGCCCGCTGGCTCGGCGAGACCCCGGGCACGCTGGCGGGCCGACCGTGGCAATCGATCCTGACCCACCGGTGTGCCGACTGGGAGGACCCGGTGGGATAGTGGCTGGCCTCGGAGGAGGAATTCCGCACTGCGGACCTGCCCGGGCACCCGGACCATCCCGACGCCGGGGTCCGCCTGTCGGGAGGCCGCGCTCCCGGGGGGCTCTTCGCCCACATCGAGTCCATCGCGCCGCCGCTGCCCCGCCTGGAGGAGGACTCCTGGCCGCAGGCGGGTCCTGGCGACGAGGCCAACCAGCAGCTCCGGCTCCGGCTGCTCAAGGCCGAGGCGGAGGTGGACAACCTCATGAGGCGCTGGCCCGGGGTCATCTTCAACCAGCGCAGCGACATGTCGTTCCACTACGCCAGCCCGCGGCTGGAGGAACTGACCGGCGTCCCGCTGTCGGAATTCCTCCAACGGTCCGACGTCTTCTGGAACGCCATCCACGAGGGGGACCTCGCCGGGGTCCAGAGCCACATCCGGCGGGCGCTCCGCAGCGAGGGCGGCCTGAGCGCCCACTTCCGCATCCGCCACGCCCGCACCGGCCGCGTGGCCTACATCCTGGAGCACCGGCAGGCCCTGCGGACCGACGGCGGCCTGTTGCTGGGCTTCGAGGGCAACTGGATGGACGTCTCCCGGCAGACCATCGCCGAGCGACGGCTCAGCTCGACGGCCAGGCGCGACACGATTGCCACCCTGACCATGGGCATGGCCCATGATTTCGGCAACATCCTCGCCGGCATCCATGCGCTGGCCGAGACCCTCGAGCCCGCCGAGATTGCGGACGACCCGCTGCACGAGAGCCTGGGCCTGATCAAGCGCAACGCCCTGCAGGCCAGCGCGCTGGTCCGCAGGGTCCTGAGCCTGCACCAGGGCCGCCTCGGCGAATGCGGCTACCACGACCTCAACCAGCAGGTGAGCGACCTGCTGGAACTGGTCCGCAAGACCCTGCCCAGGCGCATCCGCTTCGAGTCGGGGCTGACCCCGAAGGCGCTGCCGGTCTACGTGGATTCGGTGGAGCTGCGCCAGGTGTTCCTGAACCTGATCATGAACGCCTCGGACGCCATGCCCCACAACGGGCACCTGTGGTGCACCACCCACCGCATCACCGAACCGGAAAGCCCGGCGCACCTGCAGGGCACCTTCCCGAGGCTGCCGGCCATCTGTGTCGCCGTGCGCGACAACGGGGTCGGCATCCCGGAGCGCCACCTCGGCACGATCTTCGACCCGTTCTTCACCACCAAGCCGGTGAACCGGGGATCCGGGCTGGGCCTCTACAACGCCCGCCTCTTCGTCGAGAAGCACCATGGGGCGATCTCCGTGGAGTCGGTCGAGGGCCAGGGCACCACCTTCCGCATCTGGCTGCCGGAGGCCGACTTCTCCGAGCAGGAGCGGGTCCATGAGGACGAGGAGCGCCGGCGCCGCACCCTGCTCGTGGTCGGGCCCGCCGGGAGGTCGCTCGACACGACGGTGGACACGCTCCGGCGGGCCGGGCTCTTCGTCGTCACCGAGAACCGCGAGGACCAGGCTCTTGGCGCCCTCGAGTCGATGGACTACAAGTTCGACGGCGTGCTCGTGCAGGTCGCAGCGGACGCCCCGGAACGCATCGGCCGACTTCTCCGAGAGGTCCGGCAGCGCCGGCCACCGGTGCGGTCGATCCTGCAGATCATCGGCCGCAACGAGGACGAGATCCCGGTGGACTGGCTGAAGGACGCGCACCTCACCCTGCCCTCCGACCTGCAGGAAACCGAGATCCAGAGCAGGCTCAAGGATCTGTTCGACCACCCTCCCGGCCGATGAAACCCCCTGCCAAACCCAGCCTGGAACCGTCGCTGAAGCAGATCCTCGTCCTCGACGACGAGGACATCGTGCGGATCGCCCTGCGCGAGACCCTGCGCCGCGAGCGCTACGGCGTCACCGCCTGCGCCTCGCCCGAGGAGGCCTTGAAGGCGCTCCAGGAGGAGGCCTTCGCGGTGATCATCTCCGACTACCAGATGCCGGGGATGACCGGTCTGGACTTCCTCTCCCGGGCCAAGCAGATCCAGCCCGACGCGACCCGCATCCTCATCACGGCCGTGCTGAGCCTCGACACGGTCATCGACGCCATCAACAAGGGCGAGATCTACCGCTTCATCGTGAAGCCCTGGATCCGCGAGGAACTCCTGGCCACCGTCCGCAACGCGGTGCAACGCCATGAGCTGATCGTGCGCAACACCTTGCTGCAGGCCACGACGCTGGCGATGAACGAGCAGCTCGTGTCGCTCAACCAGGCCTTGGAATCGAGGGCCAACGCCGAGGCGGAGCACCGCCGGCGGCTGGTCGAACTCAACTCGGCCCTCGAACTCAACCTGCACCACTCGGTCCAGCTCTGCCTCAAGGTGCTGCAGTCCTTCCACCCGACCCTCGGCACGCAGGCCCGCCGCGTGTTCGGCCTGTGCCGGGCGATGGCCGACACCCTCAAGCTGCCGGAGTCCGAGCGCCAGACGCTGGAACTGGCGGCCTGGCTGCACGACATCGGCCTGGTGGGCACGCCGCGGGGCCTCATCCGCAAGTGGCTGAACAAGACCGAGAAGCTCACCCCCGGCGAGCAGGCGTAGATCGAGCAGCACCCGGTCCTCGGCGAGGAACTCGTGGACTTCGTGGTGCACCTCCAGCCGGTGGGCAGGGTGATCCGGGGACACCACGAGCAGTTCGACGGACGTGGCTACCCGGACCGGCTGGCCGGCAAGGAGATCCCGTGGTTGTCCCGCATCCTCGCCGTCGCGGTGGCCTACGCCGAGCTGCCCAGGCCCCACGCCGAGGCGGTCGAGGCCGTGACCCTGGGCAGCGGCTGGCGATTCGATCCCGAGGCGGTGCGCACCCTGCTGCGGGCCCTGCCCCAGGCCTCGCTGCCCCGTCAGGAGCGGGAGATCCCGCCGGGCGAGCTTGAGGCGGGCATGACCCTCGCGGCGGGCGTCAAGACCACCGGGGGCATGCTGCTGGCCCCGGCCGGCCAGATCCTCACCGCGGCCCAGGTCGAGGCCATCCGAAACCACCACCAGCTCGAGACCCTCGCTCCGGTCCTGCTGGTCTACGTGAACTGAGCCCCGGGGCTCCGGCGCAAGCCGAGGCCCCAGGCCCAGACCTACGCCCACGCCCACCTCCGTCCCAGGACGGCCCCCGACCCCGACCCCGACCCCATCCCCATCCCATCCCGGGATCACTTCTTCTTCTCGACCTTGAACAGGCGGTGCAGGTTCTGCAGGCCCTTGACGGCGATCTCGTCGCGCGTGGGCTCCATGCGACGCCAGATGGCCGCGGCGCGGGCGATGACCTTGACGTCGGTGGTGAAGCTTTCGATGACCACGTCGCCGGAGTACCGGATCGACTTGAGGGCCGCGACGATGGGCTTCCAGTCGAGCGAGTCGTTGCCGGGGGTGCCACGGTCGGTGCCGCAGGCATGGAAATGCGCCAGGAGCAGTCCGGCCTTCTTGATGGCGGCGGCTTGGTTCTTCTCCTCGATGTTCATGTGGAACGTGTCGAGGTGCAGCTTCACGGCCTTGGACCCGACGGCCTTGACCAGCTTGAGGCCCTGGTCGCAGGTGTTGAGGAAGTCGGTCTCGAAGCGGTTGAGCGGCTCGATGCACAGCGTCACGCCCTTCGACTCGGCGTACTTGGCCAGGGGCTTGAGGTTCTTCACGACGAGGGCGAAGTGCTCCTTCTTCTCGGCGTCGGTGTGGGCGCCGATGCGGCCCACCACCGAGTAGATCGGGCCGATGATGGAGGGACAGCCCAGGATCACCGCCTGGTCGATGAGCGTGCGCACGTAGGTCAAGGCCGTGGCCTGCTCCTCGGGCGTGCCCCGGAAATCACGCCCCGGACCCATGCAGGCGCAGAGGCTGCCGATGGCCAGGCCATGCTTGTCGGCGGCGGCGCGGACCTTGGCCGGGTCGATGTGCTCGGGCGCCTCGATGGGCAGCTCGAGGGTGTCGAAGCCCCACTTCTTGAACTTGGGGAATAGCCGGACCGAGTCGGTCGTGAAGGGGGAGGTGAACAGGAAGGTGTTGATTCCGAAGCGCATGACAGGACTTTTCGACATCCTTTGACCGGATCCACCACCAAGACAAGGGATGTTTGCGGTCTGCCGGGCGGGCGGGGGTGCGGGTTGCGGGGCGCACGGTCGACGGGTCCCGGGGGCGCCGAGCCTTGGGGTGTGGCGGCATCCTCCGTCGCCGACGGGGACCCGGGGCGCTAGCCGGCTAGGGCAGTCGGATGCCGTAGAAACACTGCCACTGGCTCTGGCTCGATCCCAAGGTGACGCCCCGCGACTGGATCCACTGCACATGGCCGTCCTCGAAGAGGAAGTTGCCACCGGTCGGCACGCCCCGGGCGCCGGCATGGTTGGCCGTGCGGGTCGGGCGGCCGTTCTCGGGCATGATCCACTTGATGTCCGGATGGAGGATGTTGGTCGAGTGGGCACCATGTCCCTGAAGCCGGTCGATGACGATCGGCGCCGCCGAGAACTCGCCGCCGAGCTTCTTCCGGTAGTGCCACGCGCCGAGGCCGTCGGAATTGTAGTCCCAGGCCCCGTCGACGCGTCCGGGCAGGAAGAAGTAACCGATGAAGACTGGCCGGCTGACATTGACCGAGTAGCTCCAGGCGTCGGCCTGACGGTTCCACTGGTCGGTCGGGCAGAAGAGCACATGGTTGGCCGCCTTGCGGTCGTTGCGCGACCGGGGGGCCTGGTTCTTCATCAGGTACTTGTCGGTGAAGTTCTTCGCGTTCAGACCCAGCCAGCTCAGGCCGGTGCCGTCGGTGTTGTCCGGGAAGCGGTCCTCGTTGTCGCTGGCGTAGAGGTTCACCGCGATGCCCCATTGGCGCTGGTTGCTGGCGCAGAGGGTCTTGAGGGCCGCGGACCTGGCCTTCGCGAGGGCGGGCAGGAGCATGCCGGCAAGGATCGCGATGATGGCGATGACCACCAGCAGCTCGATCAGCGTGAAGGCCGACGGATCAGATGCCTTCTGGTATTTCGGGCTCATGTCGGGAGATATTGGCCCATATTGATCCCATTCGGCACCCGAGGTCAACCGATCCCCGACCCGTTGCGACCGTGCGACGGCGCGGTGTGGCGGGACGGCGCACGTCGGCCGGCTCGCCAGACCGGCGGACCCGCCCAGAGGCTCACTCGCCGGCGACGCTCACCCGGTAGAACCGGGTCGGGCCGTCGGGGAGCGGGATCATCGCCCGGGAGTCCCCGGACCTGGCCCTGGGATCGTTCTCCTCGACCTCCAGCCGACTCCAGCGGGCCGACGGACCGACCTCCGACGCCCATTCCACCTCGAAGCGCCGTCCCGCCCAACGGTTGAAGCCGAGGGCGAAACCACCCCCAACCCCTTCGCGCAGGATCTCCGGGCGCCAACTCCGGACCGGGCTCAGAGGCCCCTCCGCCAGGAGGTATTCCGTAAAGTTGTCGAGGCCGTCCCCGTCGGGATCCAGCAGCGGGGACCGCAGGTGGTCCCATGGCGCCGGAAGCCACCGGGCCGCCCAGTCGTCGTACCCCCGGCGCTGAGGCAGTTCATCGGCGATCCACCGGCGAAGCAGTTCCACGGCTGCGGTGTCGATCTCGGAGGTCGCCAGCGGAGGCATGTGGAACTCGCCAAGCCGGGCGACCCGCTGGAACAGCACGGAATTCTCCGGATGCCCCGGATCCACCAACACCCTCGCGCCAGCCACCGACGATGCCGAGGGTGCGACCCCGATGAGGCCCATGCGGTCCAGGGCCGTTCCGATGCGGGCTTCCCAAGGGGTGCGCGTGAGGCCGCCGGGCCGGTGGCAGGAGGCGCAGTTGGAGTCGAGGTAGGCCCTCACCCGCTTCTCAAGACTCTGGGACCCGTCGGTCGGCGACACCAGGGCCGGCATCTGGTGGGTCCGCACCAACGGCTCCTCGAAGCAACCGGCGGCGGCCCACGCGTCGAGCTGCGAGACGAGGGTCACGCCGTCGCGGATCGGGCGGTTGAGCTGGGCCGTGTGGAATCCGGCTGGACCGCCACCCGACCGGGTGTGACAGGAGAGGCATTCGGTCCGCCCCGGGAAACGCCAGAGCTGCGTGGTCAATTCGGTCGGCGTCCAGCAGTAGAAGGTGGCGTCGGCCCCCTCGGGCGGGACCAGATCGGCATCACTCCCGTCATCGTTCCAGCGGTAGGTCGCCCCGGACACGCCGTCGGCCGTCTGGACGAGCACCCGCGTCTCCAGGGGATAGAGCATCGTGTCGGGCCGGAAGTAGGGCCGGTCGAAGTGCTTCACCCACACCGTTCCCTCGGGGAAGGTCCACGGTTCGTCCCGGCGGAAGACCATCACCGAATCGTCGCCGGGAAGGGCGAACCATCGGCGTTTGATCGCATGGTCGGACCAGAAGGGGGCGTTGATTTGGTAGGGGACGAGGCCGGGCCTCGGGGTGAGGGCCCGAAGGTCGGAAAAAAGGCCGGCCTCGGACAGGCGCGCGGGCCACGGTTGACCGGTCGTGACGGGACGGTGGACAAGACGATGGATGCGGCCAGACCCCGAGGTCAGCAGCAGGGACCCGTCCCGGGGATCGGAGCCGAAGGCGATCACGCCCGGCAGGCTGGCGATCCACTCGACCTCCGGCTCACCCGGTTCCCCCGGACGCAGCACCCCGATGTCCCCCGACCAGTCGGCGAAGAGGTAGGTCCCGTCGAGCCCGGGATACCGGGTCCCTCGCTGGAAGTGGCTCGCCGTGATCGCCTTCCGACCGGAGAAGTGGGTGTACTCGAATTCAGGGAGCGCCATGCCGTCCACCTCCGGCTCGGTCGTCGCCATGGTCCCCTCCCACCACGGCCAGCCGTAGTTCGCACCCCTGCGGATCCGGTTGATCTCCTCGCGGGAACCAAAACCGACGTCATTGCACCAGAGTTCGCCAGTGAGCGGGTCGAAGCTGAACTGCCACGGATTGCGTAGGCCAAGGGCGAAGAATTCGGTGCGCAGCGCCGACGGGTTCGACCCGTCCCACACCATGCGATCCCCCACGGTGTGGCGGGAAATCCCGACGAAGGGGTTGTCGGCCGGGATGGCATACGCCTCGGGGTTGACCCCGAAGCCCGGATTGGGCGGCCGGTTGCCGGGCCGGCGGTCGACGTCGAGCCGGAGGATCCCGCCGAAGAACCCGGCGTCGAGCCGCTGGGTCACCCGGTCGTCCGACAGGCTCCCGTCGCCGACCGAGACATAGAGGTAGCCCTCCGGCCCGAAGGCCAGGCACCCGCCGTTGTGGTTGGGACCGGGATCCGGCTGGTAGAAGAGCACCACCTCCGAGTCCGGGTCGGGAAGCCCGTCGCCGCCCGGGGGCACCGTGAAACGCGACAAACGGTTGAACGAGGCGGTCGGCCCGCCGGATCCCTCGCGGGAGCAGTAATAGACGAAGACCCAGCCGTTGGTCTGGAACCCGGGATGGAACGCCATGCCCAGGAGGCCCGACTCCTGGCCGAAGAAGACCTTCCGGGACAGGTCGAGAAAGACCCGGTGGGTCGGCCCGACCCCGGCACCCGCCGGACGCGCGGCAGCGAGGGTCACCTCATGGGCCACCCCACCCATGCCGATGAGGACGATCCGGCCGGTCTGCCCGGGGGCGGTGGCGAAGCCGACAATTGCCGGCATGTAGTCGAGGCCCGGGAAGTCCTCCTCGAGGGCCCAGGGGCCGGCAGCGGGCCGGAGGGGGATGTTTCCACCGTCCCAGAACGACCTCTCCAGCGCACGGCAGGGCAGGATCGCGACCAGGCCAAGGCTGATCCAAGGGATCAGCCAGCCGCCCGCGAACCGCAGCAGGCCCCGCCACCGGGCCCCTCGGATGGACTTGCACCGTCTTGCCATGCCACCGGTTGGGACGCCCGGGGGAGGCGGCAAGTTTCACAGAAGTTACAGTTGTCAACCTCTAGGGCTCCCGGACGGGATCCCGCCGCAGCCTCAGCCGCCCAGGTAGGCGCCGCGGACCTGGGGGCTGTCGCGCAGGACCTCGGAGCGGTCGGACAACAGCACCCGCCCGGTCTCGAGCACGTAGCCATGGGTGCTGACCTCCAGCGCCAGGTGGGCGTTCTGCTCCACCAGCAGGAGGGGCAGCGATCGCTCCCGGTTCAGCTCGACCAACCGGGCGAAGATCTCCTTCACCAGCAGGGGCGCGATTCCCAGCGACGGCTCGTCGAGCATCAGGAAGCGCGGGCGGCTCATGAGGGCACGCCCGATGGCCAGCATCTGCTGCTCGCCGCCCGAGAGCGTGCCCGCGGCCTGGTCGATGCGTTCCTTCAGCCGGGGGAACATGGCGAACACATGCTCCAGCTCCGAGGCGATCCAGCGCGCATCGCGTTGCAGGTAGGCCCCCATGCGGAGGTTCTCCATCACGGTCAGGTTGGCGAACACCAGCCGGCCCTCGGGCGAATGGGCCAGGCCCAGGCGCACGATCTCGTGCGGTGGCAGGCCGGTGATGTCCCGCCCGTCAAAGACGATGCGCCCCGAGGCCGGGCGGACCATGCCGGAGATCGCCCGCAGGGTGGTGGTCTTGCCCGCGCCGTTGCCCCCGATGAGGGTGACGATGCCCCCGGCCGGCACGCTCAACGAGATGCCATGGAGGGCCGTGATGGCCCCGTAGCGGACGCTGAGGTTCTGGACTTCGAGCACGGCGGTGGCGGGAGTGGGGGTTCGTGGGAAGGGGTTCGACGCGTTCCGTTGACGGGGTCAGTCCCCGAGGTAGGCGGCGATCACCCGGGGGTCGGCCCGGACCTCCGCGGGCGATCCCTCGGCGATCTTCCGGCCGTACTCGAGCACATGGATCCGCTCGCAGATGCCCATGACCACCTTCATGTCGTGCTCGACCAGCAGCACCGCCAGGCCGAAGCGGTCGCGGACGAAGCGGATGAGGCGCATCAGCTCGTCCTTCTCGGAGGGGTTCATGCCGGCGGCCGGCTCGTCGAGCAGCAGCAGCCTGGGTTGGGTGGCCAGCGCCCGGACGATCTCCAGCCGGCGCTGGTCGCCATAGGAGAGGCTCCGGGCCGGGGCGTCCCGGAGGCGCTCGAGGTTGAAGATGCCCAGCAGCTCGAGGGCGCGCGCGGCCAGCTCGGTCTCTTCGGCGACGAAGGACCGCCCGCGCAGGAGCGAGTGCCAGACGCCGTGCCGGAGGTGCCGGTGGAAGGCCACCCGGACGTTCTCGGCCACCGAGAGGCTCGGGAAGAGCCGGATGTTCTGGAAGGTCCGGGCGATGCCCAGACCGGTGAGGTGGAAAGGCCTCCGGCCGGCGGTGCCCGCGCTGGCGAAGTCGATCCGGCCCTCGGTGGGCTGGTAGACACCCGTGATGAGGTTGAAGAGCGTGGTCTTACCCGCGCCATTGGGCCCGATGAGCCCGGCCAGTTCGCCCTCGCGGACATCGGCCGTCACGGACGAGACGGCCGTCAGCCCGCCGAAGCGGATGGTGACGTCCGTGAGCTGCAGCAGGGGGGCGGAGGCGCTCATGACGACGGCATCCGGGACGGGCGGCGGTGGAAGAGCCCCTCGGGACGCAGGAGCATCAGCAGGATGAGCAGCAGCGAATAGAGGATCATGCGCGCGTCCTTGATCCAGTCGAGCGACCAGGCCGGGCCGCCGAAGGGGTTGGGGATCGAGCGGCTGCCGAGTTCACGGAGCCCCTCGGGCAGCAGCGTCAGCAGGATGGCCGCGAAGACCACGCCCGCATGTCGTCCCATGCCGCCGAGGATGACCATGACCACGATCTCGATGCTCTTGTCGAAGGAGAAGCCGCCCGGGTTCAGGTATCCCTTGAGGTGCGCGTACAGGCCGCCGGCCACCCCGGCGAAGAACGATCCGATGCCGAAGGCCGTGATCTTGTAGCGCGTGGTGTCGAGCCCCATGGCCTCGGCGGCGACCTCGTCGTCGGCCACGGCGAGGAACCCGCGTCCCCGGGTGGACTCGAGCAGGGCCCACACGGTGTAGACCGTCAGCGAGGCCGTGCCAAAGGTCCACAGCAGGTTGGTGTGGGCGGGAACGCCGGTGAGGCCCCGTGCGCCGCCGACCGCGTCCACGTTCTGCAGGACCACCCGGATGATCTCGCCGAAGCCAAGGGTCACGATGGCCAGGTAGTCGCCCTTGAGCCGGAGCGACGGCGCGCCGACGGCGAGACCGGCCAGCGCGGCGACCGCCCCGCCGGCGACGAGGCTGGCGGGGAAGAACACCCATTGCAGCGCGACCGGTCCCAGGCCGGTCCGCGGTGCCACGACCGTCGAGAGCATGGCCGAGGTGTAGGCGCCCACGGCCATGAACCCGGCATGCCCCAGCGAGAACTGCCCGGTGAACCCGTTGATCAGGTTGAGGCTGGAGGCCAGGACGATGCCGACCCCGACCCCCATCACCACGTCGAGGAAGTAGGGATCGATCGACCCGGAAAGCGCCGAGGCCCCGCCCGAGAGCAGCAGAGCGGCAAGCAACCAGCGTTGGGCCTTGGGGAACGCCATGGTCAGACCTTCTCCACCTTCGGTTTACCCAGCAGGCCCGCCGGACGGAACAGGAGAATGGCGATGAGGATGCCGAAGGCGATGGCGTCGCGGAAGGTCGACAGCCGGGTGCCCGAGACGAAGGTCTCGACCAGCCCGATGACCAGCCCTCCCAAGGCGGCGCCCGGCAGGTTGCCGATCCCGCCCAGCACCGCGGCGACGAAGGCCTTGAGGCCGGGCAGCGTTCCCATCAGCGGGTCGATGCTGGGGTAGTTCATGGCATAGAGCACGCCGCCCGCGCCGGCCAGCGCCGAGCCCAGCCCGAAGGTGAAGGAGATGACGCGGTCGTTGTCGATCCCCACCAGCGAGGCGGCCGTGGCGTTGAAGGACAGTGCGCGCATGGCCGTGCCGATGCGGGTGCGGTGGACGATCCAGTACAGGACGGCCAAGAGGACCAGCGCGACGGCCAGCACCCCCAGCTGGTGGGTCGACACGGTCAGGCCGCCCACATGGAGCTGGCTGGAGGGGAACAGCTCCGGAAAGGCCCGCGGGTTGGGCCCGAACCCGAGCCTCGGGCTCTGGGCGACATTCTGGATGAGCAGGGACACGCCGATGGCGGTGATCAGCACGGTGAGGGTCGAGCGCCGGCGCAGCGGCCGGTAGGCCAGGCGCTCGATGACCACGCCCAGGGCCGCGCAGACCGACATCGCCGCCAGAAGCGCCCCAAGTCCGCCGAGGAGGGACCGGGTGGGCAGGCCGAGCTTCTCGACCGACACCCAGGCGACGAAGGCCCCGAGCATGAAGACGTCGCTGTGGGCGAAATTGATGAAGCGCAACACCCCGTAGACCATGGTGTACCCCAGCGCAATGAGGGCGTAGATGGCCCCGAGGAGCACTCCGTTGAGCAGTTGTTGCAGGAACTCGGTCATCGGGTTCCGCGCCACGGGACGCGCGGACAGGAGACCAAGAAAACCGCAGACGCCCCCGATGTCGAGCGTCGGCCTCGGCCGCCCGGGGAAAGCCGACAGCGCAGGGGGCTCACTTCCGCAGCGAGGCCTGGCTGGTCACGATCACCCGCCGGGCGAGCATCTGAAGGGCATCCTCGCCGCCCATCCGGTCGGGATGGACGTATCCCAGCCGCCCGAAGCGCAGGACCTTCTCGAGGGCCGCCTTCAGGTCGCCGGCCCTCAGGTCGGCATCGATCAGGCGGGCCATCATCCCCTCCGGACAGGTGGGATCCTGGGAGAAGTCGAAGGGTCCGAAGCGGGCCTCGTCCGGGTCGAGGGCCTCCTCGAAGAGCTTCCGGGCGCGGGCGTCGTTGCCGCGGTCCCAGCTCACCTCGGCCAGGCGCATGCGATGGACCCGCTGCCGCTGCGGGTCGAGGTTGGACAACGCGCCGAGGAACACCTCCAGACGGATCGTGTCCGGGACGTGGAAGGCCGAGCGCTGGGCGCGGTGGCGCAGCAGGAGCAGGTCGGCCAATTGGCGCAGCAGGTCGAGGTTGCGCAACTGCGCCTCGTCGGAGAAGGCGGGATGGGCGACCAGCGAGGCCACCTCGCCATCCGGGGCGGGGCTCTGGACCGCATAGGTGGACAGGAGCCGGATCACGGTCGGGTCGCGCGGCGCCAACTCCTGCCAGCGGCGGAGGATGGAGCGGAACACCGGGAGCTGCGGCACGCCGAACCGGGCGAACTGGCGGGACAGGGCCAGGCAGTCGGCGGCATCCAGCGGATGCGCGGCGAGGTGCTCGCCCAGCAGCGTGCGTGGGCGGGGCCGCTTGATCTCGTTCAGGCGGTAGGGCAGCCCGGCCATGCCCCGGATGAAGAAGGCCCGCTGGGCCCGGTACTCCAGCACCGGGTGGAAATCGCTGTGGACCGGTGTGCCGTCGGGGGCGAGGAAGAATGCGTCGTCGAAGGCCACCATCTGCAGGGACAGCACGTTCACGGGCCGCGTGATCTCGATGCGCCGCAGGTCCGCCGCGACGGGCGGCTCGGCCAGGCGCCGGGCCATGGCCGCGAGGTCGGCCTGGAAGGGCCGGGCCGCCCCGATGAGCAGCAGGTCGCTGGACGAGGTCTGCCAGAGGCTCAGGTGCGGGAACACCGAGCCGAAGGTGGCAACCACGGTGGCGAAGGTTTCGTCGTCGGTCTCGTAGGTCTGGACCCACTGGGCGCACAATCCGCCCTCCCGGAGCCGGGATAGGCAGTCCTGATAGTATTCCCGGCTGAAGACGGCCGCCACGCCGGCCATCCACGGGTTGGACGGCTCGGTGATGATCACGTCGAAGGTCTCTGACGTGGTCTGGAGGAAGGTCTTCGCGTCCTCGATGTGCGTGCGACACCTCGGGTTGCGGAGGCCGTCGTGGTTGAAGGGGGCGAAGTGGTCCCGGGCCACCTCCACCACCTCGGGCGAGATCTCCACGAGGTCGACCGACCTCACCGAGGCATGCTGGAGGACCGAACCCACGGTCACGCCGCTGCCGGCGCCGACCACCAGCACCGTCTCGGCCGAGGGCTTGAGCAGCATCGGCAGTTGGCCGGCGAGGATCTGGGTGCTCATGTCCTCGCCCGAGCTGGCGTCGGCCTTGCCGTTGACCTTGAGGCTGATGTTGCGCTGGCCGGCCAGGTTGGTCACCGCCAGGACCGCCACCGTCGAGCCGGCCCCGTCGCGGTGATACGCCAGGTCGTAGATCTCCCCGCGCCGGCGGAACTCCTCGATGCTGGCCGGCGGCTGCACGTCGCGCCAGAGGCCCAGCACGAAGGCCCGGGACCACCGGTCACCCAGCATGAAGGACACCAGCGCGACCAACAGGGCCGTGGCGACGAGCCCCTGGAGCGCGGCCCGGCCGACTCCTCCGCGCCTCGAGGCGAGGGTGACCCAGCCGATCAACCCATTGATGCCGATGCCCAGGGCCAGCGTGGCGGCCAGGCCGAGCGCCGGCAGGAAGACCAGCCCGGTGAGCACCGCCCCGAGCACGGTGCCCAGGGTGTTCACGGCGAACACCCGGCCCACCGAGCCTCCGGTGCGCCGGAAGTCGGCCGTCGCCACGCGGCTGGCCAGCGGCAGGGTCATGCCCAGGCAGACCGCCGGAACGAACAGCACCCCGAAACACACGAGGGTCTGGCTCAGCTCGTACACCGGGTAGGCCGCCGGCCGCCGGGCGATCACATCGGCCAGGTGGGCGAAGGCGTAGGGGATGAGGTCGTAGAAGAAGATGGAGACCAGCAGCGTGCCGGCCAGGGCCCACTCGGAGACGGCGAAGGCCACCAGCGTGTCGACCCGCCGGCGCAGGGCCGAGACCAGGGCGCTGCCGACGGCGATGCCGCTGATGAAGGTCGCCAGCATCAGGGAATAGGCGTGGGTGCTGGAACCGAGGGCCAGCGCGAGGAGCCGGGTCCAGGCCACCTCGTAGAGCATGGCCACGAAGCCCGACAAGCCGGCGGCCACCAGCGCCACACGGCACTCGAGCAGCGTGAACGACTCGTCGGTCTCGGTGCGGGCGACCGTCGGCGGCGCCTCGTCGAGCCCCTCGCCGCTGCGGGCGCTCAGCACATAGGCCACCAGGGCGATGGCGAGGCTGAATGTCGCGCCAAGCTGCACCACCGCCTCGAGGCCGAGGGCGGGGATCCACCACCAGTCGGCCAGGAGGATGCCGGCCACCGCGCCGGCGCTGTTGATCGAGTAGAGGGCCGCGACGCGCCCCCGCAGCTCCGACAGCGACCGGGTCACGTACTTGGTCAGGACCGGCAGGGTCGCGCCCATGAGGACGGTGGGCAGCAGGATGGTCAGCACGGCGAAGCCGAACTGCAGGGCCAGCCGGGTCGATCCCTCGGGATGCATCGAGCGGACCGTCGCCAGGAACGCCTGGCGCACGCCCTCGAAGTAGAACGGGAAGGCCACGGCGAAGAGGCCGATGCCGGCCTCGAGGCAGGCGTAGAAGAACAGCGGCCGGCGCAGCGAGTCGGCCCGGGTCCCCAGCAGGGCGTTGCCCGCGGCCAGACCGCCCATGAAGGCCACGAGCACGGCCACCACGGCGTAGCTGGTGCTCCCGAGGAAGAGCGCCAGGTACCGCGTCCAGACGACCTGGTAGAGCAGCCCGGCCAGGCCGGAGACGAAAAAGGAGGCCAGGATGGTCCAGAAGACCCCGGGGGAGTTCGACTTCATGGTGTTGGCAGGACCTTGGACCGGAGCGGTCGAAAAACCCAGCCCGGAAGAACCTTTGCAGCCGGGGCAATTGCCTAGCCGGGCCCCGCCGGAGACAGAGCATCCGGGCCGAGCCGGTCCCAGATCACGCGGAAGGCGCTGGCGAAATCCTGCGGCCTCCGGTGGATCCACTCGCCGACGGCCTCGGGCGTGAACCAGCCGCCGCCCCGGATTTCCGAGGGCTGCAGCACGAAGGGCCCTTCGTGCGCGGCCCGGTACACCGCACAGAACTCCCAGCCGGTGGCCTCGGTGGCCGGCAAGTCGAAGATCCGGTGCGGCGGCTCGGCCAGCTCGACCCCGAGCTCCTCGGCGATCTCGCGAACGGCCGTCTCGTCCATGCCGTCGCCGGCGGTGACATGACCGGCCGAGGACGAGTCCCAGACCCCGGGGAAATCATCCTTCCAGAGGGCCCGCTGCTGGAGGAACAGCTCCCCCCGCCGGTTGAAGACGAGGATGTGCACGGCCCGGTGCCGCAGCTTGAGCCGGTGCACCTCGCTGCGCGGGGCCCTGCCGATGACCCGGTCCTGCTCATCGACCACGTCGAACCATTCCTCGGACATGATGCCGCCGAGGCTGGCCCGACCGGCCCGGCCCACGCAACCCCCGTCCGCCCGTCCGGGGTTCCCTCCGGGGGAGAGCCCCACCGGGGACCGGGCGGCCCCAAGGCGGGGCTCCACCATCGCTTGACGGGAAGGTCGGGCCTTTCGAGATTCGCAGCCGGATGTCGAAGGCCAAGAAAACCAAGTTGGGCAGGCGGGAAACCCGGGATCTGGACATCGAGATCGGCTTCCTCGAGGGGCTGGTGTCGAAGGACCCCGGCTATTTCGAGGCGCTGCAACTCCTGGCCGACGACTACACCCGCCGTGGCCGCATCACCGACGGCCTGCGGGTCGACCATCATCTGAAGACGCTCCGCCCGGGCGACCCGGAGGTGCTCTTCAACCTCGCCTGCAGCCTGAGCCTTGCCGGCGAACCCGGGCCGGCGATCGACGAACTCCTGCGGGCGCTCGAGGCCGGCTACCGGGACATCGACTGGATGCTCAAGGATCCCGACCTCGCCGCCGCGCGGAAGGACCCGGCGTTCGGCAAGGTGCGCGACCGGGTGCGCACCCTCAGGGCCGGGGCCTGACCGGGGCGCCCGGCACCGACGGCGCGGCGCCGTGCAACGCTTGGGCTCGCCGCACCAGCTGCAGGAACTCCATCCGGTATCCCTCGCGGTCGGGTCCCTGCCCCTCCTCCGCCAGGGCCAGCACCTTGTCCCAGGTGAGATTCCCCTTGTAGGGCGAATCGCGGAGCAGCAGCCCGTAGCCGACCACCGCGGCGGCGAACTTGTAGTCGGCCGTCGCCGCATCGACCGGACGGGAGGCGTCCGGCACGTCGACCCTGAGGGACCTGGCCGCCGGGTCGCCCGAAACCTTGGGATCCCCGGGTCGCGGCGCCCCGGCCGGGTCGCCCGCCGGCGGCCGGAACCCCACCTGTAGGCTCAGGAGTTCGCCGGCACCCGCATGGGCTTCCGGCCCCTTGGAACCCGGATCGGCACCCCCCGGACCGGACCCCGCCGTGGACGCCGCCGATGCCTCGGGTCCGACGGGGCGCTCCGGCCGGGCGGGAACGATCTCGTAGAGGGCGGTGACCGAATCCCCGGGATCGAGCCGGACGCCTGCCCGGTCGGCGGGCGCGCCACGCTGCGGCCCGGGCCCGGTGGCCTCCTGACCGATCAGGCGCCAACGGTCGACCCGGTCGGGGTTGAAACGGACATCCACCGTCACGTCGTCGGCCACCGGGGACGCGGCGGGGTGGAGTTCGCGGCGCAACGCCGCCCTCGCCTCGGCCGGACCCGCCGCCGCCGCGTAGGACCCGCCGGCCGGCGTGGGCATCCACGGCCGGCCGGCCGGCGGCGCGGACGTGCCGGGCCCCAGGCCCAGGACGGTGAGGAACACACCCCATTCGGTCTGTTCCCGGATGAGGTCGGCCAGCGCCCCCCGCGTTCCGGCCTCCGCGGAGAACTCCCCGTCGAGGATCCACACCACGCGGCTGGTCCCGCCGGTCACGTGCCGTTGGGAGGCCAGGGCATAGGCCCGTCGAAGGCCGTCGAGCCCCTGCGGGGCCCCCTCGGGGCGGAGATCGGAGACACCCCGGACCAGCCGGTCGCGCTCCCGGCCCGAGGTCGGCGGCAGGATCACCCGCCCCCGGGGTCCGTCGACCAGAAGCGCCAGCGAGTCGCGGGCATCGAGCGCGTCGACGACGGCCTGCAGGCTCCGCTGGGCCCAGGCCAGGCGCGCCTCGAAACCCGGACGCAGTCCGACCAGCACGACCAGGTTGGCCGGCGGACGGACGGCCGGGTCCGACGGCCTGGCCTGGAGGCCGATCTTGACGAGCCGGTGGTCCGGATTCCACGGCGAGTCGGCGACCTCGACCCGGGCCGAGAGGGCCTCGGCCCCGGACGCCACCGGGTGATCGTAGGCGAAGTGGTTGAGCAGTTCCTCGAGCCGGACGGAGTCCGGGGCCGGCAGGCGCCCGGCCTCCAGCGCCTGACGAACCTCGGGATAGCTGTCGTCACCGGGCTTCAGGGGGAAGGTAGACCGGGGCTGGGTGGCCGCCGACTGGAAGGGGAACTCCCGCGTGGTCCTGGCCACCTCGCGACGGGACGGGACCGGAGAGGACTCCCGGATCGGAGCCGTGTCGCCCGCCACCGCGGTCCGGGCGGTGGCGGAGGCGGGTCCGATGGGAACCCCGGTCCCAACCCCGCCCCCAACCCCGACCGGGACCCCGGCCGCGCTGCCCGTCCGCGCCGGGACCGCGGAGGCGGAGGACCCCGCGGCGGACGGATCGGCAGGCCTGCGGCCCGGGAACGACTGCGCCATGGGCCGATCGGCGGTCTGGGAGGCGGGAGGGCCGGCCTCCCGGCCGGAGCCGGCGGCCGTCGCCGTCTTCCTGGGCGCGGACGGGGCCGCAGCCGGCTCCTGCCCGGGACGTTCCCAACGGAGCTGGGGCTCGCCCCGCACCACCTCGCCCGAAGGACCGTCCTGCGGCGGCCGTGGGGAGGCGGCCGAGGCCGCACTCGGCGGGACTTCGGGCCGAACGCCCGAACCCGCCGCCCGGTCGACACCAGGTGCCGAACCCCGGATCGGGATGCCGGCCAGGGTGTCTCCCGCCCCCCCGTCCAGGTCCGGCGAAACGGAGGCCACGACGGTGACCGGGGACTCCGTCCGAGACTCCGGAGGGAGGGCATCCCCGGCCGACAGGGCGGCGGACGGATCGGACGGAGCAACCTTCGCGGCGGCGCGAGCGCGCGCAGCCGGGGCGGTCCCGGAAGGATCCGACGGCCCGGAGGCGGGCCGCGACGACCACGGGCTCCACAGCGCCAGGGCGATGCTGAGCGCGGTGGCCGCCGCCAGGCTGAAGCCCATGGCCGGTCGGGTCACGGCCGACCAGAACCGGTGCCAGCCGTCTCTCCCGGCAGCCGGGATGTCTTCGGTGGACCGACGGGGAAGCCCGCGACCCGGGTTCCGGGCGTAGGCGAGGACCGATTCCCGCCGTTCGATGCTCAGGCGATGGATCGGCTCGTGGGCGAGGTCCGTCTCGACGTCGTCGGCCACGCGGCGGATCTCGCCGATTTCCGAACGCAAGGCCGCCGACTTGGCGATGACCTGCTCGGCCTCGGCCCGACGCTCGGCCCAACCGAGCACGGACGGGTCGAAGGGACCGTCCTTGAGGGCGAAGGCGGTGAATTCCGGCGAGTCGGGGGTCCAGTCCGACGGAGAGGGATTGGAGGAGGGCTTCATGGTCGGGGGTCACGCCAGGCCGACGAGGGACCGGACCGGGCATCCAGGCGCTCGAAATGCCTGCGGAGAGTCTTGATGGCCGTGTGGAGCAGGAAACCCACGTTGGTCTCGGTGAGGCGGGTCAACTGGGAGATCTCGCGATAGCTCAATTGGTTCTGGAACTTGAGCCGAACCACCTCGCGCTGGTTCGGCGGCAGCGTGGCGAGCATCGTCCGGAGGTGACCCGCGTCGTCCCGCGTCTCGACCGACTCGGAGGGTGAGGGAGATTCGCCCGCCACATCGGCCGCCTCGCCCTCGGACGCTCGGGACCACCGGCCCTCCTTGCGATGGCGGTCGAGGGCCTCGTTGCGGACGACGGTGAAGAGCCACGGGACCAGGCGCCCGCGGAGCGAGGCCGGTTCCTGCTTGCACAGCTTGAAGAAGGCGTTCTGAACCACATCCTCCGCGCTCGGTAGGTCGCCCACCAACGACAGGGCATATCGCAACAGCTCCCCCTCGTGGCGTTCCATCGTCGCGCGAACCCATTCCACCCGCTCATCGGCTTGGCTGGAGGTGCTTGGCGGATTCATGACGGAGTGCTCCCCCGCATTTCACCCTGACAACGCCCGGGCGGGAAGCTCCTTAGGGACGGTTTTTCGGGCGAGGGATCGGCACGGCTCGCCCCTGCCCGCCCCCCGCCCCCCGGGCGGGCCGGCTCAGGCCTCGCGCCACCGCTGGGCCACGGGCTGACGGCGGCCCACCCCGAAGGCCCGGGAGGTGACCTTGAGACCCGGGGCGGCCTGCCGGCGCTTGTATTCGGAAAGATCGATCAGCCGGACCACCCGGCGCACGTCGGCCTCGGCGAAGCCGGCGGCGATGATCGAGGCGGGCGACCGGTCCTCGACCACATAGGCCTCGAGGATGGCGTCGAGCACCTCGTAGGGCGGCAGGCTGTCCTGGTCGGTCTGGTTGGGGCGGAGTTCCGCGCTGGGGGCCTTGGTGATCGAGGCGACGGGGATGACCTCACGATGCCGATTCACCCATCGGGCCACGCGATACACCCAGGTCTTGGGCAGGTCGCTGATGACGGCCAGGCCACCGCACATGTCCCCGTAGAGGGTGCAGTAACCGACGGCCAGCTCGCTCTTGTTGCCGGTGGTCAGCAGCAGCGAGCCGAACTTGTTCGACATGGCCATGAGGGTCACGCCCCGGAGCCGTGCCTGCAGGTTCTCCTCGGTGGTGTCCTCCGGGCGGCCCTCGAAGAGAGGGGCCATCTGGCGCTTGAGCGCCTCGAAGGCCCCCTGGATGGGAACGATGTCGAAGCGGATCCCGAGGTTGGCCGCCAGCGCCCGGGCGTCGTCGATGCTGCCCCGGCTGGAGAACTCGGTCGGCAGGGCCAGCCCGCGCACGTTCCCGGGGCCCAGGGCCTCCACGGCGAGCGCGGCCACGAGGGCCGAGTCGATGCCGCCCGACAGTCCCAGGACCACCGACGAGAACCCGCACTTGCGCACGTAGTCGCGGGTTCCTAGGACCAGCGCATCGTGGAGCAGGACCTCGTCGGCGACCTCGGCCGGCAGCCGGTCGGCCGTGGCACCCACCTCGACGACCAGCAGGTCCGGAGCGAACCGGGCCGCCTCGCCCAGGCAAACGCCGGAGGCGTCGAAGGCCAGGCTGCCGCCATCGAAGACCAGCTCGTCGTTGCCACCGACCAGGTTGCAGTAGACCAGCGCCGCGCGGTGCCGGCGGGCCACGTGGGTCAGCAGCCCGCGCCGGCGTCGCTCCTTGCCCAGGTGCCAGGGCGAGGCGCTCAAGTTGACCAGCAGATCGGCTCCCTCGGCGACCAGCGCGGCGGCCGGGTCGGGACGGTAGCGTCCCGGGACCCCGTGTTCATCGTCGTTCCAGAGATCCTCGCAGATGGTCAACCCCAGGCGGCGCCCCCGCCAGGGGATCACGGCATTGGCGGCGGCCGGCTCGAAGTACCGGTCCTCGTCGAAGACGTCGTAGGTGGGCAGGAGGGTCTTGGAGCGGACCGCCACCACCCGACCCCGGTGCAGGAGCGCGGCGGCATTGCTGATCGGACGCCCCGGCCGGTCGGGGTTCTCGCCGGCGAACCCGACGACGAGGCCGGTCTCCCCGACCACCGACGACGCCAGTCGCGCCACAGCCTCGCGATTGGCGCGCAGGAACGAGTCCCGCAGCAGCAGGTCCCGAGGCGGATAGCCGGTGATCGAGAGCTCCGGGGTGACGACCAGGTCCGCACCGGCCTCGACGGCCCGGGCGTAGGCCTCGCGCACGAGGCGTTCGTTGCCGTCGATGTCACCGACGGTCGTGTTCAACTGGGCCAGGGCGATCTTCATGGACAGCGGGGTGGAACGGGAGGGCGGACGATTCGGGGGCGGAAACCATCGGGGTCGGCGTGCGCCGGGCGACCCGGACTCGGGCATCGGAGCATCGGGACCCTGGGGAGGCGGATCACTGGAGCTGGGCCATCGGTCCCAGCGTCCGGGCGAGGTCGCCCCGGTCGGTGGCAATCAGCGTGCCGGGGCCGAAGCCGTTGCGGGTCAAGTAGTCCGGGGCGGCCTCCAGCACGAACTGGATGCGCGACGACCGGGAGGGCACCCCCTTGGCGTCGTTGGCCTTGAGGCGGACGATCTCCTGGATGACCCCGTCGGGGTCGATGTAGGCCACGTCGATGTCGAAGGGCACGTTCTTCATATAGAAGGACCGCTCGCGGGCCGACCCGAACACGAAGAGCATGGTCTCCTCCGGCCCGATCGACGGGCGATGCATCAGCCCCGTGGCGATCTGCGGCACCGTGACGCAGACCTCGGAGACGATCTCGCGGGCGCCGATCCAGAGCTTCACCCGGGGCAGGTTGACCTGGGCGGTGGCCAGGTGGAACACCGGCTCGGAGTCGGCCGGGACCGCCGATGCGGCCGGGACGTTGGACGCCCCCCGGGCCGGAGGGGCTTCCGGCGCCGGGGCCGGCGGTTGGGCGGGTCCACCGCAACCGGACCACGCGATGCAGCACCACAGGAGCAGCCAAGGCTTCACAGGGCTGGAGCTTGACGCCGGGCGGGCGCGCCGGCAATCGGCAGAATGGACCGGCCGGAACCAGGGCGATCGTGCCCCCCCCGTGGGGGGCTCAGCCGCGGGGCGGCCGGAGGGCCGAGGCCGGGGCCGTCTCCAGGTGGGCGGCGAAGTCGGCCGGGAAGGGCCGGGACCGGAGCGACCCGCCGGGCTCCCGGCCCACGCAGACCACCGTCACATGCCCGACGGCCACCTCCTCCGCCGGGCCCGGCTCGATGCGCCAGAACCGGATCTGGTAGGTCACGGTCTTCTCGCGCTTCTCCTTCACCAGCAGGTGCATCTCCACCAGGTCCTCGAAGCGCAGCGGCCTCAGGTAGTCGCAGTCGGCGTGCACGCGCGGCAGGCCCAGCGGCTCGGCCGCCCCGCGCAGCAGCACCGACTGGCCGAAGGACCGGTAGAAGGCCCCCTCGACGGTCTCCATGTAGCGGAAGAAGTTGGAGAAGTGGACGATGCCGGCGAGGTCGGTCTCGTTGAACTCGACCCGTCGGGTCGCTCGGAATTCGAAGGCGGGCATGGCAGGAATCTCGGTCGCGGTTCAGGGGCCGGTCGGTCCTGAGGCCGGTCCCGGCGCGGGTCCGGAAGCCAGCAGGGATCGGGTGGCGTCGAGGACCTCCCGCGCCATGGCGACGTCGCTGAAGCGCCCGGCGACGGCCTGACGGCCGTTCGCGCCCATCCGGCCCAGTCCGTCGGGGTCGAACAGCACCTCGGCGAGGGTCGCCGCCAGCGAGGCCGGGGTGTTCTGCGGGCACAGGCGGCCTCCACCGGTCGCCTCGACGACCTCCCGGAAGCCGCACACGTCGGGCTGGACCACGGGCGTTCCGGCGGCGAGCGCCTCGAGGACGAAGAGCCCGAAGGCCTCGCTGAAGCGCGAGGGCACCGACAGCACGTCGAGCGAGGCGAGGAAGGCCACCTTGTCCTCACGGGACAGGTTGGGGTGGAAGGAGACGCTGTCGGCCAGGCCCGCCTCGGCCAACCGGCGGCGCTGGGCCGCGACGAAGGCGCGGTCGCCCGGCCCGCATCCACCGCCCACCTTGAGGCGCAGGCGGGAGAACCGCTCCTGCCGGCGAAGGATCACGAAGGCCTCCACCAACGTGTCGAGCCCCTTGTCCGGGCACATTCGGGCGAAGAACCCCAGCACGGGATCGGCCCCGCGGAGCCCGCCGGAAGGCCGCCCCGGAAGGTCGCGGTAGCCCTCCAGCGAGATGCCGCTGCAGGCCACCCGCACCCGGTCGGGCGACAGGTCCAGCCGGCGGGCCATGCGGTCGGCGAAGTAGCGGGTCGGTGCGATCCATCCGTCGAGCTCCCGGCCGCGCTCGGCCAGGAGCCTCCACGATTCGGCGCGGGAGGGCTCCGGAAGCGAGTCGAGGAAGGACTCCTCGCTCTGGAGGAAGCTGATCACCCGGGTGCCCAGCCCCGAGCGCAGCCGCCGGGCGAACCCCAGCAGGAGGGCGTTCGACAGGTACACGGCGTCGGGCCGGGGCAGGCGGGACATCCAGTCCACCAGGTCGTCCAGCTCGCGCGTCTGGCAGCCCTCCTCGCCGCGCAGCATCGACACGGTGAGTTCTCCGACGTCCTCGGGCCGGGTCTTGGCGGTCTTGCCGGCGGCCCACCGGAGCAGCCACGGCGCATCGACGGCGCGGCGAAGCCAGCCCGGGGCGTTCCGGTACCAGGCCATCTTTTGGGACAGGAAGACGTTGATCCCGCCGAAGAAGGTCGGGGTGGTTCCCACCGTGGGCGCCTCGTCGAGGGTCATGGGCAGGTAGAGCGGCACCATGACGGTGTCATGGCCCTGCCGGCGCAGTTCCGCGACGAGGGCGTTGTCGCGGAAGCAGTTGCCGCAGTACATGCCCCCGGCTCCCGGGGTGATCTGGATCAGGTTCACGCTGGCGTTCGGGAGGGACTCCTACCCCCGGCCCGCGCGTCTGTCGAGGCGGGGACGTGACCGGCCGAACCCGGGCCAAGCCCGGCCGGCATGCCGCGCCTGCTGACAACCGGCCCCCGATCTGCCACGGTGCGCGCCCGGATGAAGATCAAGAAAGCCCTCATCACCGCCGCCGGGCGAAACCAGCGGACCCTGCCGCTGCAGACCCTCGTCGGGCAGGACGGCGAGTCGCGCAGCGCCCTAGGCGTGGTGATCGAGGAGGCCCTGTCGGCCGGGATCGAGGAGATCGCCGTCGTCGTGCATCCGGGCGACCAGGCCGCCTACTCCGGAGCCGCGGGCGCCCAAGGCCGTCGGCTGCGGTTCATCGAACAGACCGAGCCCCGGGGCTACGGCCACGCGGTGGCCTGCGGCCGGGCCTTCACCGGGGACGAGCCGTTCCTGCTGCTGGTCGGCGACCACGTGTATGTGAGCGCCACGACGACCAGCTGCGCCCGGCAGCTCGTGGAGGTGGCCACGGCCGAGCGCTCGGCCGTCTCGGCGGTGCAGGCCACCCACGAGGGCAAGCTGCCGTACTTCGGGGCCATCGGAGGCCGGCGGGTGGCCGGCCGGGACGCCCTGCACGAGATCGCGGAGGTTCTCGAGAAGCCTACCCCCACGCTCGCCGAACAGCGCCTGGTGATCCCCGGGCTCCGGGCCGCGCACTACCTCTGCTTCTTCGGCATGCACGTGTTGACCCCCTCGCTCATGGACCTGCTGGAGCGCGAGGTGTCCGATGCCGCGGGCGCGGTGCCTTTGTCGCCGGCGCTGAGCCGTCTGGCCCGGAAGGAACGCTACCTCGCCTTCGAGACGGCCGGACGGCGCTACGACCTGGGGGCCCGCCACGGGTTCCTGACCGCGCAGCTGGCCCTCAACCTCGCGGGTCGGGACCGCGAGGAGGTGCTGGCCATGCTGGTGGAGCTGCTGGCCCAGCGCTGCCGCTGAGCTGCGCCGGGAGGTTTCCCGACCCCAAAACGGCGACCCCAAAACGGCGACCTCAACGGCGGCCCCAAGGGCCGTCGTCGCGCCGGGGTTTTGGGGCGGAGTTCCGCTGGTGGGGAGGGTCAGGCCTTGGCCTCGGAGGGCGACGGCGCGGCCACCTCCTCGACCTGCGCGTTGAGCTCGATGAAGTCGATCACCTTGCCGATGACGATGTCCTGGGCCAGCTCCTGGAAGGCGTTCCGCTCCTGGAGGCTCTTGGCCATCTTCTCGGGTGCCACCTTGTTCTGCTCGGCCAGGGCGAGGATCCGCTGGGTCACCTCCTTCTGCTCGGCCTTGATGTTCTCCTTTTCGGCGATGCGGCCGAGGATGAACGAGGCCTTGACCCGGTCCTTCGCGCTGGCGGTGGCGCTGGAAAAGATCTCGTCCTTGCGCTCCTCGATGATCTCCTTGGCGACCCCGCGCTGCTGGTTCTCGTTGACGATGTTGTAGACCATGTTGCGGGTCTCGTTGGCGATCACGCTCTCGGGCAACTCGAAGGCGACGGCGTCGAGCAACTGCTTGAGCAACTGGTCCCGGAGCGCCTTCCGGCCCCGGAACTCCAGCTCGTTCTTGAGGTCGCCGCGGATGCCATCGGTCAGCTTGGCGAGATCCTCGGCGCCGAAGCCCTTGGCGAACTCGTCGTCCACGGCCGGCAGGAGCTTCTCCTTCACGCCCACGACCTCGATCTCATACACGACGTCCTTGCCGGACAACCCGGCGATCACGAAGTCGGCCGGCAGGGTCAGGGGCACGGTGCGCTTGTCACCGGTGCTGGCCCCGACCAGCGGGGTGGTGAACCCGGGGATGAACGAATCGTCCTTCACCTGGACCCAGAAGTTCTGCTTCTCGGTGAGGCCCCGGGCCGTCGGGAAGGCGTCGGTCAGGGGCTTGCCTCCGAAGGTGCCCCGGTAGTTCACGACGGCGATGTCGCCCGCCTGCAGGGCACGGGCCACGTCGTTGTAGCGGACCTGCTGCTCGCGCAGGATGTTCAGGGCACGATCAACATCGGCTTCGGTGGGCTGGGCCACCGGGCGCTGGGCCTTGAGGCCCTTGTACTCGGGGACGTCGAAGAGGGGCGCGTGCTCGAGGGTGGCCGTGTACGAGAACGGAAGGCCGCGGCCGAAGGAGAGTTCCTCGACGTCGAGCGTCACCAGGATGCGGAGCTTCTCCTGCTGGGAAGCCGACCCGTACGAGTCGTTGAAGAGCTTCTTGCGGACCTCGTCGTTGATCTGGCCCTCATAGGACTTGACGATCAGGTGCTTCGGGGCCTTGCCGGGGCGGAACCCGGGCAACTGGGCCTGCTTCTGGAAGCCGGCGGTCACGGTGTCAAAGGCGGCGTTGACCTGCTCGACGGGCACCTCGACACGGAGGAGCTTCTTGCACGGACCCAGGTTCTCGACGGAGACGTTCATGTGCTTCTTGCTGCGATGGAATGGCGCCGGGACACGGGTTCCCGAGTTCCGGCAAAGAGACGGGACACTACGGATCGCAGGAACGGCCGGTCAAGCGCCCGTTCGGGAAGACCCCGGGACGGCTTGGGAGCGCAATCCATACCCGGGTCGGCGATCCTGCGGCTTGCCCGCTGCATTGACGGCCCGATCGGAGCCTGTTAGCTCCTTGCTCATTCCATGAATCCCACGCCCTCCCCCGCCGTGCCCGGCCCCCACCGCCTCGACCGCCGCCGTTTCTTGCGCCGCGGTGCCGCCGCCACCGCCGCCGCGTTCGCCTTCCCCTACGTGGGCTCGGTGCTGGGCGCCAACGACCGGATCCAGGTCGGCTGCATCGGCGTGGGCGGCAAGGGTTCCAGCGACACCGACGACGCCGCGCGCTGCGGCGGCACCATCGTCGGCCTGTGCGACGTCGACCGGACCACCCTCGCCCAGAAGGGGCAGAAGTATCCCAAGGCCCAGCAGTTCCAGGACTTCCGGAAGATGTTCGACCAGATCGGCAGGTCGATCGATGCGGTCACCATCTCCACACCCGACCATGTGCATGGCGTCGCCGCGGCCACGGCCATGCGCCTGGGCAAGCACATCTACTGCCAGAAGCCGCTCACCCAGACGGTCCACGAGGCGCGCGTCCTTCGCCAACTCGCCCGCGACGGCAAGCTGGCCACGCAGATGGGCAACCAGGGCAGCGCGGGCAGCGGCCTGCGCCGGGCCGTGGAGGTCATCCAGTCGGGGATCCTCGGCAAGGTCACCGAGCTGCATGTCTGGTCCAACCGGCCGGTGTGGCCCCAGGGCCTCACGCGCCCGGAGGGCTCCGACCCCGTGCCCGAGTCGCTCGACTGGGACCTGTGGCTCGGGCCCGCTCAGCACCGTCCCTTCAAGAAGGGCGTGTACCATGGCTTCGCCTGGCGCGGCTGGAACGACTTCGGCACCGGCGCCTTGGGCGACATGGCCTGCCACACCGTCAACATGCCCTTCCGGGCGCTCAAGCTGGGCTATCCGACCCGCGTGGTGGCCGAACTGACCTCGCAGTCGTTCCCGGAGACCTTCGCCAAAACCTCGCGCATCCGCTTCGAGTTCCCGGAGCGCGACGGACTGCCTCCGCTCAAGTTCTGGTGGTACGACGGCAACCCGTCGGACAAGGACTTGGCGCCACTGCGCCCCAGCGCCGACCTGACCCGCGAGATCGTCACCCTCAAGGGCTCGCTGCCGGCCAGCGGCTGCCTGCTGGTCGGCGACCAGGGCAAGCTGTTCTCGCCCGACGACTACGGCTCGCAGTTCTTCCTGATGGTCGGCTCCGAGAAGATCTTCCAGCCGGGCAACACCCATGAGGCGGTCAAGGCCGTGCCGCAGACCATCCCGCGCTCGCCGGGCCACAACGAGGAGTGGTTCCGGATGATGCGCGACGGCACGCCGGCCTACTCCAACTTCGACATCGCCGCCTACCTCACCGAGATCATCCTGCTGGGCTGCATCGCCGTGCGGGTCGGCGAGGGCCGCGTGATGGACTGGGACGGCCCCAACATGCGGTCCACCAACCTGCCCGAGGCCGACCGCTTCGTGAAGCGCGACAGCCGCAAGGGCTGGGAGATCTGACACCGTTGGAGACCGATCCTATCCCCGCTGGACCCTGTCCCCGCTGGACCCGGTTCACGCACCAGGCCCATCGGCGGGGGGCCAGCGACGTCGTCGCGCTCCAGGTCCACGGATCCAGCCCGGGCGGAACCGAAGACGGACCCCAAAAACGGCCCCAAAAAACGGCCCTGAAATCCCGATCACCCGGCCATCCCCACCGTCACTTGGCCTTCATGGCCTTCAGCAACCCATAGGCGCGGGACGCTGCCTCATTCCCGGCGGCGATCTCCGCCGCCAACCGGGCCTCGAGCTGGAGCGTGGACTGGTGGACCGCCATGCCTTGGTCGAGGGTCACGTTGGGGGCCGTCCTCACGGTCGTGAGCGACACCACGGCCTTCTCGTACTCCCCGCGCCGCAACGCCTCGGCCGCCACTTCGGCGGCATGGCGCGTCGCCTCCGGCGCCCCGGCGAAGGCACGCTCGATCTGGCTGGCCGCCTCGGCCGGCGTGGAGGCGGTCTTCAGGTCGTCGTCCTGCCGGGCCCCGCAGCCCGCCAGCACCGCCAGGGCCAGCAGCGGCAACGCCATCCCGCTCACGGTCCGTCCGATGGGAGTCTTCATGGGTCGTATCCAAATGGCCGGGGCGTCACTCGCCGGTCGGCGAGCCGGGCACGCACCAGAAGCGACCGGGACGCATGCCCCGGAAGCCGCCGATGCCGGCCTCCTGGTAGTAGGTCCGGAAGCGCATGTACTCGGTCTGTCCGCCGAACATGCCCATGACGGTGCCGGTGTTGTGGCGCTGGGTCACCCCCTCGTCGGGGCGGCTGGCGACGTTGTCGAAATTGGAGGGCTGCTTCTCGTCGGCCTCCCAATAGAGCATCGAGTCGGGATTGAATTGGGCCAGCTTGTAGGTGGTGAAGCCGTCCCGGGGACCGGTCGAATACTTCGAGACGGCCCCGTTCATCATGTAGCTCGAGACCTTCTGCTCGCGCACCTTGAAGAGCGGCGTGTTGGTCCGGTCGATGGGACAGAAGGTCAGCGCCCTCGAGGTGTGGTAGTTCCACAGCTGGCTGCGCTCGACCGTGTGGTCCGGCCGGTTGGTCGCCACCCGCATGTAGCACCAGTTGGCGACATTGAAGGTGCCTGAACTCCAGGAGGTGTAGGGCAGGTAGTCCTCGTTGTCGTTGGTGTACATCTGCGTCGCCAGGAGGATCTGCTTGAGGTTCGAGAGGCAGCGGGTGCGCTGGCCCTGTTCCTTGGCCTTGGAGAGCGCCGGCAGCAGCATCCCGGCGAGGATCGCGATGATGGCGATGACCACCAGGAGTTCGATCAGGGTGAAGGCCCGCGCCCCGCGGGTTTCGGACACCGGCGACTGGGAGCGGGCGGATTCCATTCGGTTCATGGCGACGGCGATCCCGGCTCGGCCGGGCGGTTGGGGACTCAAAGATCTTTCATTGCGCCCGCCGTTGCGATTTGTCACGCCCGAAGTGGGAAGCCGCCGCCCGCCCATTGCCAGCAGAGGCACCAGGACGGCAGGATGACGGTCCACCATGAAGCCTTCCCTCAAGCGACTTGACCTGCTGGCCGCCCTGGGCCTGGCCGTGCCACCCCTGGGCGCCCAGACCTTCACCGCCAAGGACCGCCAACCGACCCCGGAGGAACTGTCACGCCTGCCGGCGGTCGTGGTGGACAAGGTCGAGGGGCTCCTGAAGGACGTGGGCGCACCGCCGGAGTTTCAGGTGACCCTCTTCGCGACGCCGCCGGCCGTGAACTACCCGGTGTTCGTGGCGGCGGCCACCGACGGCACCCTCTACGTCTCGAGCGACGGCAATGGTTCGCTCGACCGCAAGCCCCACCTGGGCCGGGTGCTGCGCGTGCGCGACACCAACGGCGACGGTCAGGGCGACGAGGTGAAGGCCTTCGTGGCCGATGTCGATTCCCCGCGCGGACTGGTCTGGGACCATGACCGGCTCTACCTGCTGCACCCACCCGACGTGAGCGTGTTCATCGACCAGGACGGGGACGGCGTGGCCGACGGGAAGCAGACGCTCATCCGCGGCATCGGCTGGACCTTCAAGGACCGGCCGGCCGACCACGGGTCCAACGGACTGACGCTGGGCATCGACGGCTGGCTGTATGCGGCGATCGGCGACTTCGGCTTCCTGGAGGCGGTGGGCACCGACGGCACCCGGCTGCAGATGCGCGGAGGCGGCGTGGTGCGGTTCCGGCCCGACGGCAGCGGCCTGGAGACGTGGGCCGACGGCACGCGGAACATCCTCGAGGTGGCGCTGAGCCCGGAGCTCGAGGGCTTCACGCGCGACAACACCAACGACGGCGGCGGCTGGGACATCCGCCTCCACCACTTCAGCGGGCGCACCCAGCACGGCTATCCGCGCCTCTTCAAGAACTTCGGCGACGAGATCATCCAGCCCCTCGCCGACTACGGCGGGGGATCGGGCTGCGGCGCGGCGTGGATCGACGAGCCCGGCCTGCCGGCCCGTTGGAACAACGCCCCCTTCACCGCCGACTGGGGACGCGACCGAGTCTTCCACCATGGCCTGACGCCGAAGGGAGCCACCGTGGGCGCCAGCCAGGAGGAATTCCTGCGGCTCCCCCGCGTGACCGACCTCGACGTGGACGGCAACAGCGCGGTGTACGCCGCCAGCTGGAAGGGTGCGTCGTTCACCTGGGTCGGGCCCGAGGTCGGTTTCGTCGCCCGCATCGCCCCGAAGGGCTACACGCCGCCCGCGATGCCCGACTTCGAGACCCTCGCGCCGGAGAAGCTCGTCGAGGCGCTGCGCTCGCCCAGCCACCGACGCCGCCTAGAGGCCCAACGGACCCTGCTCCGCCGGATCGCCGCGGGCCGCGCGGACCGCAAGGCGACGCTGGCCGCTTTGCGCGACCTCGTCGCCGACGCATCCACCGCCAAGGCCTCACGCATCGCGGCGGTCAACGCCCTGGCCCTGGGATGGCCCACGGAATCGAAGAGCCTGCTCGCCAAGCGGCTGGCCGACGAGGCCGTGGCCCCGGCCATCCTGCACGCCCTGGCGGGATCCGCCCGGCCGCTGGGCCTGGTCGCTCCGGACCGGATCGGCCGGCTCCTCGACTCCCGCGACCCGGTGGTCCGTCGCTCGGCGGCCAACGCGGCGTCCCGTCTGGCCGGCCCGGCCTCGGTCCCGGCCCTGGCACGCCACCTCGCCGATTCCGATCCGATCGTCGCCCACGCGGTGGTCCGCGCTCTCACCGACCTGTCCGCCGCCGACGCCTGCCTCAAGGTCGTCGACCAGGCGACGGCGCCCGATGCGGCGCGCACGGCCGCCCTGAGGGTCCTCCAGTCGCTGCATCAGACCCGCGTGGTGGACGGGCTCCTCCAGCGGCTTGAGACCGAGAAGGAGGCCGCGCGTCGCGCCGGGCTCATCACCGCCCTCTGCCGCCTGCACTTCCAGGAAGGGCCTTGGAAGGGCGACTCCTGGGGCACACGCCCGGACACCCGCGGGCCCTACTACCAACCCGAGGCCTGGGAGGGCACGGCGCGCATCGCCGCCGCCCTCAAGGCACAGCTGAGCCGGGCCAAGGCCGCCGAGGCCGCCCACCTCGGCCGGGAATTTGCCCGCCATCGCATCCCCGCCGGCGACGCCCTCGACACGCTCCTGGCGCGGGCGGCCTCCGAGGCCAGCCTGCTGCCGGCGGTGGCCGGTCAATTGGCGGAGGCCGAGGAGATCACGGCCAAGGCCGTGCCGTTGCTGGTCCGGGCCGCCGAGGCCGATGAGACCTCCGACGCCGCCCGGGCCCAGGCGGTCATCGCCCTGACCCGGACCGTGGATCCCGAGGCCTGGCGCGCCGTGTTGCGGGCCCTGCCGAAGGTCCAGTCCACCAAGTCCGAGAACAACCTCGCCGAGAAGGCCGCCAACGCCTTCCGGAACGCGCCGAAGCTCGACCAGGTCCATGGCGTGTTTGAGGCGGTGGCGGCCGAGGCTGAAGGCCCCGCCTCGGCGCTGGCTGAGGCTGCCGTCCTGCGCCTGGCCTCGCGCAAGGTGGGCGCGCCCGAGGCCCGGGCCGCGGCCAACGCCTCGCTCGACACCGGTTGGTCGCAGCCGAAGCGACGCCTGCAGATCCTCAAGGCCGCGGCCCAGATCGGGGACGCCTCGAGGGCGGCCGCGTTCGTCACGGCCCTCGACGACCCCGATCCGGCGATCTCCAAGACGGCCCGCGAGACCATCGGGCGCCTGAAGATCGACCCGGACAGGTTCCGGGCCGAGGCCAAGGCCGCCAAGGTCGGCGACCTGCCGGTCGAGGAGGTCCTGGCGCAGGTGCTGAAGACCTCCGGCGACGCCACCCGCGGAGGCCAGCTCTTCGGGCAGATCGGCTGCAACGGCTGCCACACGGTCAAGGCCGACGAGCCGCTCAAGGGCCCCTACCTCGGCACCATCGCAACCGTGTACCGGCGGCGCGAACTGGCCGAGGCGATCCTCCTGCCCAACAAGACGCTGGCGCAGGGCTTCGTGGCCAACCACTTCGAGCTCAAGGACGGGACCGAGGTCGACGGGTTCGTGGTGCGCGAGGCCGCCGACGCGGTGACGGTGCGCACCATCGCCGCCGTCGAGCAGACCCTGCCGGTCTCGCAGATCACCCGTCGCGAGAAGCAGCAACGCTCGCTCATGCCCGAGGGCCTCGCCGCCGGGCTGACCGTGCGTGAACTGGCCTCGGTGCTCGAGTACCTCGAACGCCTGCCGACCGCGTCGAAATAAGGCTCAGGGCCCATCATTTCCGTTTCCGCACGGACGGAGCTCCATTAGCCTCAGCGGCTCGATGGACCCCTTGACGGAACCTCAGGTGGTGCTGACCCACGAGAGCGATCTCGACGGGCTGGTCTCCGGCCTGTTGCTGCAGCGTCTGGCCCGGCACCTGTTCGGCAGGGAGGTGCTCCTGGAGGCCTACCACTACCAGGGCTGGAAGGCCCGGCAGCTCAACGAACGCTCGGCCTGGGTCAGCGACTTCACCTTCGAGACCCGCCTCGACCGGAAAGGCTGGCTGGTGGTGGACCACCATGCCACCGAGACCCGGCCGACGGCCGCGCGACTGGTGCATGACTCGGCCAAGTCCGCCAGCCGGCTGTGCCACGAACTCGCCCGGGAACACGGGCTCGGCTCCCCGGAGCTGGACCGCATCGTCCAGCTCGCCGACATCGGCGACCTGTTCGACGAGACCCACGCCGACTTCGTGGAGGCCTGCGACTACGCCAACCTCGTCAAGTCGTACGGGTTCTGGAACCTGCATTCGCTGATCGGCGGCCGCGTCGAGGCGCTCCTCGACCATCCGTTGCTCGAGGTCATGCGGGTCCGGCGCCGGGTGGAGGACCCCATCGGCTTCGCCTGGGCCCGGGAGCATGTCGAGGCGCTCAGCCCGGAGGTCGGGCTCGTCCACCCGGTGGTGGGCAACACGAACGTCATCGTCCACCAGCTGCTCGAACGCGGGGCCACGCCGCACCCGGTGCTGGCGACCCTCTTCAAGAAGGGCAACGGGGCCTTCATCGTGAGCTTCCGCAGCCGCAACGGGGAGGCCCTGAAGGTGGCGGCCCGATTCGACGGGGGCGGCCATCCGAACGCCTCGGGCACGACGCTGCCCCGATCGGTGAACGACCACGAGGCGGCCATCCAGTACCTCCGTCAGCATCTGGTGCCCACCCGGGCCGCGGCGCCGCTCAACGCCATGGGCGACCTGTTGTTGCAGTGGGAGCAGACCCGGCGCTGAACCGGACCGTCGGGACCAACGCCGGACCTCTTCGTCCGGACGGCCGGCTTCAGCGCCGGTTCATCTGCCAGAGCAGCAACCCGAGGATCGCCGAGGCGATGCAGCCGACGACGATGCCCGCCAGCACGTGCTGACGGTGCTTCTTGCGGGCCCCCCGACCCTGCCCGGGCAGCAGGTAGTAGCGGTGTTCCTCGGGATTCTTCGGTTTGCCAAACAGGGGCATGGCGGAACGCTTCGGGGTTAGTTACGGGAGCGGCCGGAGGTTGGCAACATTTCCCCGCCGCGCGTCCAGGTCCGGCGGCGGTGCCCATTCGAAACCGCCCCCCCCGGTCCCAGTTGCGGGAGACCCCAGAAGCTCCTATCTGTCCCCTGCACGTAGCCACCCCGGGGGAGCCCCCGGGCTGACGACCGATCCAGATCCAAACCAGATCCATGAAACGCATCACCCTCTTCGCGCTGACCAACCTCGCGGTCCTCCTGGTCATCTCCACCGTGGTCCGGGCCCTCGGGCTCGACCGGTGGATCGGCGCCCACGGCATCAGCTACACCGGGCTGATGGTCATGTCCCTGGTCATCGGCTTCTCGGGCAGCCTGTTCTCGCTGCTCATCTCCAAGTGGATGGCCATCCGCGCCTACTCCATCGAGTTGATCCGGGAGCCCCGCGACCAGACCGAGCGCTGGCTGCTCCAGACGGTGGAGGAACAGGCCCACAAGGCCGGGATCCCCATGCCCGACGTGGGCGTCTATGACAGCCCCGAGGCCAACGCCTTCGCCACGGGCCGCTCGCGGAAGAGCGCCCTCGTCGCCGTCAGCTCCGGCCTGCTCCGCCAGATGCGCGAGCGTGAGGTGGAGGGCGTGCTGGCGCATGAGGTGGCCCACATCGCCAACGGCGACATGGTGACCATGACGCTGCTCCAGGGCGTGCTGAACACCTTCGTGGTCTTCTTCTCCCGCATCATCGGGCTCTTGGTCGACTCGTTCCTTCAGGGCAACCGGCGCGACGAGGAAGGCCGCTCGTCCGGCACGGGCATCGGCTTCTTCATCGGGTCGATGGTGGCGCAGATCCTCCTGGGCCTGGTGGCGACGCTCATCGTCATGGCCTACAGCCGGCGGCGCGAATTCGCGGCCGATGCGATGGCCGCCCGCATCGAGGGTCGCGACGCGATGGTCGGGGCGCTGCATCGGTTGAAGATGATCCACGAGGGCGGCGGGGTGCTCGACGACCGGTCGGCCGCACTGGCCGCCTTCAAGATCAGCCACAACTACGGCAACTGGTTCGCCTCGCACCCGCCCCTGGACGACCGCATCCGGGCGCTGCAGGGCGTCGCCTGAGGCGGGCGCGTGGAGAGGGGCCCGGCCGGGCCGTGACCAAAAGCCCGGCAGGCCTACCGGGGATCCTCCGCCAGCCAGCGGGTCACGTAGGGGTCGATCCGGGAGAGCACCAGGAAGCTCCACCGCTCGCGGATGCGCTCCCACCCGGAGCGCGAACGGGCCCAGGTGGCGGGCTCGACCGGAGTGGCCAGCGCCTCTGCGGCATCGAACCATTCGGCGGTCTCCGCGGCGGCCTGCGGGTGGCGGATCCTCACCATGAGCTCGTGGTTGATGTGCAGGCTTCGCGTGTCGAGGTTCGACGAACCCACGAAGACCGAATCGTCGACCCGGTAAAGCTTGGCGTGCAGCACCTGGGGTGCGTATTCGCGGATCTCCACCCCGGAGCGCAGGAGGCGTCCGTAAAGGAACCGGCCCGCCCGTTGCGAGATCGCCACGTCGGACCGTCCTGGCACCAGAAGGCGCACCCGCCCGCCACGGGCGGCGACCCGGCGGAGGGCCGCCCGAAGCGCCAGACCCGGCAGGAAGTAGGCCACGGCGATCCGCACGTCGGAGGCCGTCTCGAGGCATTCGAGGAACTCGGCGAGGAAGGCGTTCCGGCCGCGTCCCGGGCCGCTCGGCAGCACCCGGAATCCGTCGAACGCGGCAGGCTCCTCCGGACCTGCGGGCGATTCACGGCGACGAAGGCGCACGAACCGGGGCGGACGCCGTCCAGCCCGTTCCCAGAGCGGCTCGAAGGTGTCCGCCAGGCTGCCGACCACCGGACCGGTGAGCCGGATCCCGATGTCGCGCCATCCAGAGCGGATCCCATCGCCGAGGTATTCCGGAGCGACGTTGAAGCCGCCGGTAAAGGCCGACTCCCGGTCGACGACGAGCAGCTTCCGGTGGCTGCGGACTGGCAACCGGCGCAGCGTCAGCGGATTGAACACCCGGAGTTCCCCGCCGGCGGCGCGCAGGGGGTCGAAGAACCCCTCGTCCAGCGACGACGACCCCAGCCCGTCGACCAGGACGCGGACCGACACCCCGCGCTGCGCGGCATCGACCAGGGCGGCGCGCACGGATTCGCCCGGCTGCCCGGCGGCAAAAATGTAGGTTTCCAGGCAGACCGATTGCCGGGCACCCCCAATCGCCGACAGCAACGCCGAGAAGGCCTCGTCACCGGTCCTGAGCCATTGGAAGGAGGTTGCCGCCATCGTCGTCGCCGTCTGCATACGTCGCCCGGGGCCGGGGTTCCAACCGAAACCCATGCCGATCGAGATCTCCCCCGAAGGCGGAAGTCCCGGACCACCGCAAAATCAGGCTCGCCGGGCGGCGGGGGTATGGTATCTCCACCGGCCATGAACGCGGGATGGAGACGTGGGATGGCGTGGATGGCGGCGACCCTCGGCGGAGCGATGCTGCTGGCCCAGACCGGCGCACCGACCCCGCCGGCGGGCCTAGACACCGCCGCCTTCCGCCGGGCGCTGCCGGCCCCGGCGTTGAATTTCCCGCAGGCCCTCGCCTGGGATGCCCAGACCCGGGACCTGCGGGCGCAGGACGGGCAGCAGAGCGTCGATTTCCGCTTCGCGCTGACCAACGTCTGGACCAACGCCGTCACCATCACCGGCACCCGCACCAGCTGCGGCTGCACCGTGGCCAAACTGCCCGAGACGCCCTGGGTGATCGCCCCGGGGCAGCGCGGCGAGATCTCCGGCACCATGAACCTCATCGGGAAGTCAGGCACGATCGTCAAGACCGTCACCGTGCTGAGCGACGTCGGGTCGGTCCTGCTCAACGTCAAGGTGCAGATCGCCCCGCCGGAACCCGGGCGCCTGCGCGATGCCGACCGTCAGCGCAACCTCGCGGTCGCCGCCGCCGACCGGCAGGCGGTCTTCCGGGGGGAATGCGCCACGTGCCACGTGGCCCCGACCGTGGGCAGGAAGGGCGCCGAGCTCTACGCGACGGCCTGCGGCATCTGCCACGACGCCGAGCACAAGGCCTCGATGGTGCCCGACCTGCGGGCCCTCAAGCATCCCACGGACCGGGGCTACTGGGCGCATTGGGTGCGCAACGGAAAGCCGGGCAGCCTGATGCCCGCCTTCGACCTGCAGCAGGGGGGCATCCTCGACGAGGCCCAGATGGCCTCGCTGGCCGACCACCTCGACAGCCCGGCCTTCCGGACGGCGTCCCGGACCTCCACGCCGGCCGCCCCAGCCACATCGGCCCCCGCCATCCCGGCCCGCCCGTGAGCCTGCCGGGCCGCTTCATCACGCTGGAGGGCGGCGAGGCCGCCGGAAAGTCCACCCAGATCGCCCGCCTGGCCGCCCGGCTGAGGGGCCTGGGCCTCGAGGTGCTCGAGCTGCGGGAGCCCGGCGGGACGCCGCTTGGCGAGAAGATCCGTCACCTGCTCAAGCACGATCCCGACGGGCGCGGCATGGCCCCGGAGACCGAGCTGCTGCTCATGAACGCCAGCCGTGCGGAGCTGGTCCGCCAGCGGATCCTGCCGGCCTTGCGGGCGGGCACGGTGGTCCTCTGCGACCGCTTCCACGACTCCACGGTCGCCTACCAGGGCCACGGTCGCGGGCTCGACCTCGCGGCCGTGGATTCGGTGATCCGGCTGGCGGTGGGGGATCTTCGTCCGGATCGCACGCTGTGGCTCGAGGTGACGCCCGGGGTGGCGGGGGCCCGACTGGCCGGGCGCAAGGCGGCCGAGGTCGCCTCCGGGACCGCAGAACCGGCCGACCGTTTCGACGAGGAGCAGGAGGCCTTCTTCGCCCGCGTGGCGCGGGGATTCCGCCAAGGCCTCGAGGCCGAGCCCGACCGGTGGCGTCGCGTGGATGCCGGGGGCTCGGTCGAGGAGGTCGAGGAGGCCGTCTGGTCGGCCGTGCGCGACCTGTTCGCGGTCGGATAGGCTTGGTCGGCAACGCAAGGTCCCCCGGACGATCCCGGCGGGTGGGTCCGGATCCCATCGCCCGCCCCCCTTCGACCCGCCCGGCCCGGCCGCCAACGTCTCAGCGCCCGAAGGGCATCCTGCCCATGAGGCCGCCGGCCCCGCCCATCTTGGCCATCATCTTCTGGAACTTGCCCATCTTGCGCATCATCTCGCGCATCTCGTCGAAGCGCTTGAGCAGGTTGTTGACCTCGGTGACCGTGACCCCGGACCCCTTGGCGATGCGCTGACGACGGCGGGCGTTGAGGATCTGCGGGGTGCCTCGCTCCTGCGGGGTCATGCCGCAGAGGATGCCCTCCATGCGCTTGAAGTCCTTCTCGCTCTTGGAGAGGTCGGTGTTCTTGAGCATCTCGGAGCCGCCGGGCAGGAGGCCAACGATGTCCTGGAGCGGCCCGAGCTTCTTCACCTCGCGCAACTGCATGAGGAAGTCGTCGAGGGTGAACTGCCCCTTGCGCATCTTCTCCTCGAGGTCCATCGCCTTGGCGGCGTCGACGCGGTCGATGGCCTTCTCGACCAGCGACACCACGTCGCCCATGCCCAGGATGCGCTGGGCCATGCGCTCGGGGTGGAAGGGTTCGAGGTCGTCGAGCTTCTCGCCCACGCCCATGAACTGGATGGGCTTGCCGACCACGTGCCGGAACGACAGGGCCGCACCGCCTCGGGCGTCGCCGTCGAGCTTGCTCAGGATGGCGCCGGTGATGTTGAGGGCCTTGTCGAAATGGGTGGCCACGCTGACCGCCTCCTGGCCGGTCGCCGCATCCAGCACCAGCAGGGTCTGGCAGGGCCGGATGAGGTCGCGCAGGCGGACCAACTCCTGGACGAGGGTCTCGTCGATCTGCAGGCGGCCCGCCGTGTCGAAGATCACCGTGTTGCACTGGTGACCGGCCGCGTAGTCGAGGGCCTCGCGGGCGATCTTCAGCACGTCGGTCTCGCCCTTCTTCACGAACACCGGCACGCCGACCTGCCCGGCCAGGGTGGCCAGTTGGTCCATGGCCGCCGGGCGGTAGACGTCGGCCGCGACGAGCAACGGCAACCGGCCCTGCTTGAGCAGCAGCTTGGCCAGCTTGCCCGAGCTGGTGGTCTTGCCCGAGCCATGCAGGCCGCACATCAGGATGCAGGCCGGATTGCCCGAGAGATGGAGCCCCTGATGCTCGGAGCCGAGCAGGTTCGCCAGCTCGTCGCTGATGATCTTGATCATCTGCTGGCCCGGATGCACCGACTGGATGACCTCGGCGCCGAGGGCCTTGGCCTTCACCGCCTCGACGAAATCCTTGGCGACCTTGAAGTGCACGTCGGCCTCCAGGAGCGCCATGCGCACGTCGCGCAGCGATTCCGAGACGTTGCCCTCGGAGATCTTCCCGAGTCCGCGCAGGTTGCGGAAGACGTTCTGCAGTTTGCCGCTCAACGAGTCGAACATGCCCACGAGCCTACCGCGCGGGCCCGGTCGCCGGAAAGCCCGGAGGCGCCCGGGGCGGAGGCCTTGGGCGCCCCACCCCAGGGTCCCGGCAGGGGTCCGGGCGACTTTGCCTTTGCACGATCCGACCGGGGTTGGTACCCAAATTCCTTCTCCCCCGAGGCCCACCCATCCCGCCATGACACCAAAAAGACCCCCCCGGAAACTCCTTACCCGCCGTCGCCACCTCCCGACGGTCGCGGGCTTCACCCTCATCGAACTGCTGGTGGTCATCGCCATCATCGCCATCCTGGCGGGCATGCTCCTGCCGGCGCTGTCGAAGGCCAAGGCCAAGGCCAACGGGGTGAAGTGCCTGAGCAACCTGCGCCAGATGGGCCTGGCCACGATGACCTACATCATGGATCACGGGGTCTATCCGGTGGGCATCGACGGCGGCGACGGATCGGCCTGGATCTGGCCGGCCCTGCTGCGCAGCTCGATGCAGGGCGGCCCGAACACCGACATCTTCCACTGCCCGGCTGCACCCCGCCCATCGCAGTGGATCCCCAAGTTCGGCAGCGGCGCACCGGCCAAGCTCGGCTACCTCAAGGACGAAGTGCGCCTTCGGCCGGGCGGCAGCTTCTTCATGAGCTATGGCTACAACGTCTGGGGAGCCTTCGCCGGGCAGACGCCCAACACCGGACTCGGGGTCTACCTCGGTGACCCGGTTTGGGGCGAGACCAAGGAGGCGTCGGTCAAGAACCCCACCGAGATGATCTCCTTCGGCGACAGCAACTGGGACCTCAAGAAGAAGGGCGACCGCGACTGGAGCGGGTTCATCGGGATGTACGAGGAACGCCAATGGCCCCTCGAGGTCCACGCCGGCCGCACCTCGATCGTCTTCTGCGACGGCCACGCCGAGTCGAAGCGCCGCCTCGACATCATCGGCCAGCTCCACAAGGACCCGGCCCAACGCAAGGCCGTGGCCCGTTTCTGGAACCGCGACAACGAGCCCCACTTCCAGTGAGGCTGCCGGGATGGGGGCAGCGCCCCTCCGCCCCCCCGGAGGATCCGGGGGGATGGAGCGACCCACCCACGGCGACCTGGGTGGTTCCGATCGCTTGTTGAGGTCCCGGCAACGGGATAGGTTCCCACCGTGATCCCGCATCCTCCAAGGCTTCGTTCCACCGGTTCCTGCCCGGGAAAACAACCTGGGGAAGCCCGTTGGAATCGTGGGGCCCTCCTGGGGCGGGCCTTGGCGACCCTGCTCCTCCCGGCGGTCCCTTGGGCCCCGGCCACCCCGGTCGTGCACGCCCAGACGCTGGTGGCTCCGGGCTCGGTCTGGCGCTGGCGGCCGGGAACCAACGAGGCCTCGGCCCCGGTGACGGCCTGGCGCACGGCCGACTTCCGCGACGTGCAGTTCGCGCCCGCCCCGGCCCCCTTCTGGTACGGAGACGCCCTGCCGGGAGGCACGCGGATCTCCGGGATGCAGAACGTCTACGGGTCGATCTTCCTGAGGCGGTCCTTCGTGGTGGCCCAGCCGTCCGACGTGGCGGCCCTGCGGATGGGGGCGCTGGTGGACGACGGCTTCGTGGCCTGGATCAACGGCACCGAGGTGCTCCGGGTCAACGTGCCCGGATCGCCCGGCGACGCGGTGGGCGTGGGAACGCTGGCCGACAACGCCATCGAACCGGTGGCCTTCACGGAGCATGCCCTGGCGCCCTCGCCCGCCTCCTACCTCCGGGTGGGCACCAACGTGCTGGCGGTGCAGGTCTTCCAGAGCAGCCTGGGCAGCAGCGACCTGGGCTTCGACGCCTCGCTCGAGGCCATCGCCCGCGACCCGGTGCCTCCGCGCGTGCTGGGCTGGGATCCGGTCCCCGGGACGACCGTCGGCGACCTCGCCTCGGTCACCGTCACCTTCAGCGAGCCCGTCACCGGCATCGTGGCGGCGCACCTGCGGATCAACGGCATCGGGGCCAGGTCGGTCTCGGCGGTCGGCCCGGCGGTCCACCGCTTCGAGTTCGCCCCGCCCCAGCCCGGATCGGTCACCGTGTCGTGGGATCCCGCGCACACGGTCACCGACCTGGCCGAGCCGCCGAACCGGCTGGACGCCGGGCTCGCGGTCAATGGGCCGGTCACCTACACGCGGGTGGACCGTTCCCCGCCGAGCGTGGCCACCCTCCAACCGCCCGACGGGGCGGCCGTGCGGACGCTCGACTCGACCACCGTGCTCTTCAGCGAGGCGGTGGCCGGCGTGGACGCGGCCGACCTGCTCATCAACGGTCGGCCGGCCGATTCGGTGGTCGTCCTGGATGCCAGCCGGTACCGCTTCGGGTTCGCCGCACCCGGCCCCGGCCAGGTGCAGTTCACCTGGGCCCCCAACCATGGCATCACCGACCTTGCCGCGAGCCCCAACGCCTTCGCCGGGATGCCCTGGAACCTTCGGCTCGACCCGGAGGCCTCCGAAGCCTCGCCCTACCTCAGTGAATTCATGGCGTCGAACACCCGGACCCTGAAGGACGAGACCGGCCAGTTCGTGGACTGGATCGAGCTCTTCAACCCGTCGGACACGGCGGTCGACCTGCGCGGCTGGAGCCTGACCGACGATCCCCGCGACCTGACGAAGTGGCGCTTCCCCGCCACGAACCTCGCGGCCGGCGGGTTCCTGGTCGTCTTCGCCTCGGGCGCGGACCGGCGGATCCCGGGGGCGCGGCTGCACACGGGCTTCCAGCTTTCGGCCGGCGGCGAATACCTCGCGCTGGTGCGGCCCGATGGCGTGAGCGTGGCCAGCGAATTCAAGCCCACCTACCCGAGGCAGGTCCCTGATCTGTCCCACGGTGTGGTGCAGGTGCCCGCTGGCCGGTCGTGGGAGCGGGGAGCCTCCGGGGTCTACTTCACGCAACCAACCCCGGGCGCCCCGAACCTGGGCGGCACCGCCATTCCCGGCCCCGTGATCGAGGACGTGCGCCACACGCCCCAGGTGCCCGCCGACAGCGAGGACCTCCGGGTGACGGCCCGGGTCCGGGCGAGCTTCCAGGCGGTGGCCTCGGTCACCGTGCGCCACCGGGTGCTCTTCGGCGCGGAGGCCAGCCTGCCGATGGCGGACGACGGGGCCCACGGCGACGGAGCCGCCGGGGACGGCGTCTACGGGGCGACCCTGCCGGCCGACCTGGCGGGTCCTGGCCAGATGATCCGCTACCGCATCGTCGCCACGGACACCCAGGGGGCGGCCTCACGCTGGCCGCTCTTCCCGAGCCCGACCACCTCCCCGGAGTACCTCGGCACGGTCGTCCAACCCACCAACCTGGTCACGCGGCTGCCGGTCTTCCACCTCTTCGTCGCCCCGAACCAGCTCGGGCCCATCGACACCGAGTCCGGCGGCCGGGTGTCGCTCTTCCACGATGGCGAGCTGTACGACAACGTCTACATGGAGCTGCGCGGCAACACCTCGGCCGGGCTCAACAAGAAGTCGCACCGGCTCGAGTTCCACCGCGGCCACGAACTGCGCCACCCGGGGCCGGGCGGCCGCGTGCGCAAGTCGGCCCTGCTGGCCGAGTACCTCGACCCCGCCTACCTGCGGCAGGGACTCTGTTTCTGGTTCCTCGACCAGATCGGCGTGCCCTCGCCCTTCCACTATCCGGTGCGGGTGCACTTGAACGGGCAGTTCTACCAGCTGGCCTTCCACAACGACGTCATCGGCCAGGAGCAGGTGGAGCGCATGGGCTACGACCCCCGCGGCGCGCTCTACAAGGCCGTGGGCAACCTCACGCCGAACTTCGCCAGCACCGGGGTCTTCCAGAAGCTCGAGCCCGACAACGATCCCAGCCGCACCGACTACCTGCAGCTGGCCAACGGCATCAACGAGTCGGCCCCGCTGACCACCCGACGCAACACGGTGTTCGACCTGCTGGACCTGCCGCAGGTCATCAACCACCTGGCGGGCACCCGCTGGTGCGCCGAGAACGACGACGTCTGGGCCAACATGAGCCTCTACCGCGACACCTTCGGCGATGGTCTCTGGCGCAACATCCCCTTCGACATGAACGCCTCGTGGGGGCAGCTCTACGGCGGCAGCAACCCGCTGGAGGCCACGGTCGACGGCTCCAAGAGCCACCCGCTGTACGGGGGCTCGAGCACCGGGGGCACCTTCAACCGCCTGTATGACGTGATCGTGCGGCTGCCCGAGACCCGGCAGATGCTCCTGCGCCGGCAGCGCTCGATCCTCGACCTGATGGTGCAGCCACCGGGGACGCCGTTCGAGCGGCGCATCCTCGAGAACCGCGTGATCGCGATGACCAACCTCTTCGGGCCGGAGGCGCTGCTCGACCGGGCCAAGTGGGGCGCCTCGCCCTGGGCGGGCAACAAGACCTTCGCCGCCGGCGTGGGCGACCTGCTCAACCAGTTCATCGAGCCGCGACGACGCCACTGGTACCAGACCCACAGCATCACCAACACTGCGCGGCCCATCGGCATCAACAACGCCAGCAACGCAGGCATCCCGCTGGCCCAGCCGGACGACGCCACGCCGGAGATCCTCGACCTGGAGTTCAACCCGCTCTCGGCCGACCAGACCCAGGAATGGGTGGCGCTGACCAACCGCTCGGGCCTGGCCCTCGACCTGAGCGGATGGCGGCTGTCCGGTGCGGTGGACTTCACCTTCCGGCCGGGCACGGTGATGCCTTCCAACGGCGTGATGTACGTCAGCCCCGACGTCCGGCGGTTCCGCGCCCGCACCGCCGGGCCCCGGGGCGGCCAGGGCCTTTTCGTCGTCGGACCGTATTCCGGGCAGCTGTCGGCCCGGGGCGAGACCCTCACCCTGCGCAACGCGGCCGGGACCCCCATGCACCAGTTCGTGTACCCGGGCGACCCCAGCCCGGCCCAGCGCTGGCTGCGGATCACCGAGCTGCACTTCAACCCGCCGGTCCAGCCCGCCGGGGCCGCGCTGTCGGAGGACCTCGAGTTCCTCGAGCTGCGGAACCTCTCGACAACGGAAACGCTGGACCTGGCCGGGGTGCGGCTCGTCGACGGCGTGGAGTTCGACTTCGGCTCGGGCGCGATCCGTCGTCTGGAGCCCGGTCGGCGGCTGGTGGTGGTCGCCAACCCCACGGTCTTCACGGCGCGGCATGGCGCGTCGGTGCCCGTGGCCGGGCAGTATCTCGGGCGCCTCGACAACGGCGGCGAACGGGTCCGCCTGCTCGACGCCCGCGGCGAGGAAGTGCTGGATTTCGAGTATCGGGATTGGTTCCCGGCGGCCGATGGCGGGGGCTTTGCAATGGAGGTGGTGGACGAGCAGGCCGCCCCCGACACCTGGGGCGACAAGGCCCAGTGGCGGGCCGGCACCAGCCTGGGCGGCACCCCGGGCACCGGTGGACCGGACGACGGACTGCGCCTGGGCGCACAGGTCTCGGCGGGCGGCCTGGTCTTGGGGTTCCCGGCGGCGGCCAACCGGCGCTACACGCTGCAGGCCTCCGGCACGCTCGAGGCCGGCGGGAACTGGACCCCGATCCTCGAGGTGCCGGCGCGGCCCGTTCCCGGGCCGGTGGAACATCTCGAGGCGCCCACGGGCGGCCAGCGGTTCTTCCGCGTGGTGTCGAACCCCGCCCCCTGAGTGCGGAACCGGATCCGTCGCCGTCCGAGGAATCGCTCTGGCCCCGGGTCCGGGGCCGGCTCAAGGTGAAGGCCTCCACCATGAGCGCGAACCAAGACGAGGTGCTGATCCGGCTTCATCCCGACGACGACGTCGCCGTGGCCCGGCGACGGCTGCTGGCCGGCGAGCAGGCTGGCCACCTCCGGCTGCCCGGGGCGATCCCGGCCGCGCACAAGGTGGCGCTCCATCCGCTGGCCCAGGGCAGCCCCATCCGCAAGTACGGGCAGTTCATCGGCCGCGCCTCGGTGGACATCCCGGCCGGGGCCCACGTGCATGTGCACAATGTCGACACCGGCGAACTGGCCACGGGCGACCATTTCGTGGCTCCCACCGCGCCATGGGACCTCCTGCCCGAGGCGGAACGGCGCACCTTCCAGGGCTTCACGCGCCCGGGCGGCCGGGCCGGCACGCGCAACTACGTGGCGGTGATCTCGTCGGTGAACTGCTCGGCCAGCGTCTCGCAATTCGTGGCGCGGCGGTTCACGCCCGAGGCGCTGCGACGCGACTTCCCCGGCGTGGACGGCGTGGTGGCCTTCACCCACAAGGCCGGTTGCGCCACCGCCGACCAGGGCACGGAGATCCTCCAGCGCGTGCTGGCCGGCATCGCCCGCCATCCCAACATCGGCGCCTACGTGATCATCGGCCTCGGGTGCGAGACCAACCAGGCGGCCGCGCTGGTGCGCCGGCACGGGCTCGACCAACCGGAGGGCGGTGGGGAACCCCCGCTGGTGTTGAACATCCAGCAACAGGGCGGGATGGCCCGGACCGTGGAGGACGCCGTGAAGGCCGTGGCCGGCCTGTTGCCGGCGGTCGCCGCGCAACGCCGTTCGACCCAGCCACTGAGCCGCCTGCTCGTCGCCTTGAACTGCGGCGGTTCCGACGGCCACAGCGGCATCACCGCCAACCCGGCCCTCGGGTGGGCCAGCGACCTCATCGTCCGCCACGGTGGCACCACGGTGCTGGCGGAGACCCCGGAGATCTACGGAGCCGAGCACCTGCTGACCCGGCGCGCCGTGCGCCGCGAGGTGTCCGACGCGCTGCTGGAGCGGGTCCGCTGGTGGGAGGACCACGCCCGGATGCACGGGGCCTCGATCAGCAACAACCCCTCGGCCGGCAACAAGGAGGGCGGCCTGACGACCATCTTCGAGAAGAGCCTCGGCGCCGTGGCCAAGGGCGGGCAGGCGCCGCTCATGGCGGTGCTGCAGTATGCCGAGGCGGTGACCGGACCGGGCCTGTGCTTCATGGACACCCCGGGCTACGACCCCGTGAGCATGACCGGCCTGGTGGCCGGCGGCTGCAATGTCGGCGTGTTCACCACGGGCCGTGGCAGCGTGTACGGCTGCAAGCCCGCCCCCTGCCTCAAGGTGTCCACCCACACGCCGCTCTACCGCTGGATGCAGGACGACATGGATCTCAATGCCGGGACCATCTTGGACGGCGAGGAGAGCATCCCCCAGGTGGGCGAACGGATCTTCGAGGCCATCCTGGCCACCGCCAGCGGCGAGCGCACCAAGAGCGAGCAGGCCGGCCTCGGCGACGAGGAGTTCGCGCCCTGGCCACTCGGGCCGGTCTTCTAGAGAGCCGGGAACTCCCCTCCCGGACGGACGTCCTGTCTTCAAGAAATCGGGCCGACGGCCAGGCGCGAGGAGGCGGCGGACCCCGTCAGGCGCCTGCCACCGGGTCCGGCGGACGCCCGCCGAAGCCTTCCCCTTGCGCAGCGGCGCGGCACAGGCAGGGTGCCCGGAGCATGTCGTCCCCGCAGGCCCCCGCCCCCTTCGGTCTCGCCAGCGCCACGGCGCTGATCATCGCCAACATGGTGGGCAC
>VHCX01000010.1 GCA_016871615.1 Verrucomicrobiota bacterium | reverse complement strand
AACGACTTCGGCCGGAACGGGGCCCGGCCCTCGCATCCGAAGTTGCTCGAATGGTTGGCCAGCGACCTGATGGAGAATGGCTGGAGCCTCAAGCACCTTCAGCGGCGCATCCTCACCTCGGCCACCTGGCGGCAGTCGGGCGCGCCCCGGAAAGACGGTCTGGCGGTCGATGCGGGCACCCGGTTGCTGTGGCGCTTCCCGCCTCGGCGGCTGGAGGCCGAGGGCATCCGCGACAGCATCCTGGCCGTCAGCGGCAATCTGGATCGCGCCCGGGGGGGACCGGGCTTCTACCTGCATGCGGTGGATCGGGAGAACGTCTACCACTACCACCCCAAGGAGGCCTTCGGTCCGGAGGACACGCGCCGCATGGTCTACGCCTTCAAGGTGCGCATGGAGCAGGACGGCATCTTCGGGGCCTTCGATTGCCCGGATGGCAGCCTGGTCATGCCCAGGCGCAGCGTCTCCACGACGCCGCTCCAGGCCCTGAACCTTTTCAACAGCCGTTTCATCCTCGACCAGTCGAAGACCTTCGCCGACCGGTTGCGGCGCGAAGCCGGTGAGGCGCCCGAGTCTCAGGTGCGGGCGGCCTGGACGCTGGCCTTCAACCGCACCCCGCATACGACCGAGGCGGCCGAGGCGACGGCCTTCGTCCGTGCCGAGGGGCTCCAGGCCTTCTGCCGGGGTGTGCTCAACGCCAACGAGTTCCTCTTCATCCCGTGAACGCGCCGATCCCGCCCGCCCTCCACAGCCCGCTGCTGAATCGGCGGCGCTTCCTGGGCGACACCGGCCTGGGCCTCGGGTCCATCGCCTTGGCCCATCTGCTGGGTCGACAGGGCCTGTTGGCCCAGGGCGTCGCCCGCAAGGAACCGTTCCGCCCGGCCATCGAGCCGGGGCGTCCCTATGGCGCGCGCCAGCCGCAGTTCGCACCACGCGCCAAGAACGTGCTGGTGATCTTCTGCAGCGGTGCCTGCAGCCAACTCGACACCTTCGACTACAAGCCCGAGCTCATCCGTCGGCACGGCCAGCCCATGCCGGGCACCGACAAGCTCATCACCTTTCAGGGCGAGCAGGGGGCCCTGAACCAGAGCCCGTGGGAGTTCCGGCCGCGCGGCCAGAGCGGCAAGATGATCTCGGACCTGGTGCCCCACCTGGGCGCCCTGGCCGACGAGATGTGTTTCATCCACTCGATGCAGGGCAAGACCAACACGCACGGGCCCGGCGAGAACTACATGTCCACAGGCAACACGCTGGACGGTTTTCCCAGCCTGGGCGCGTGGATGACCTACGCGCTGGGCAGCGACGACCAGAGCCTGCCCGCCTATGTGGCCATCCCCGACCCGCGCGGCAAGCCCCAGAACAGCGTCAACAACTGGGCCCCGGGGTTCCTGCCGGCGGCCTTCCAGGGCACCGAGTTCAACGCCACGAACCCGATCCGCAACCTGGCCACCCCGGGCGGCATCACCGCCTCGACCGATGCGGCCACCCGCGGGTTCCTCCAGCGCCTCAACGAACGCCATGCCGAGCGCTTCCCGGGCGACACCGAGCTGGCCGCCCGCATCGCCAGCTACGAGCTGGCCGCCCGCATGCAGTTGGCCGTGCCCGAGGTGGCCGACCTGTCCAGCGAGCCCGGGCACATCCTGCGGCTCTACGGCGCGGACGAGGGCGGCACGAAGATCAAGGACCTCCGGGCCGCCTACGCCCGCAACTGCATCCTGGCCCGGCGACTCGTCGAAAAGGGGGTGCGCTTCGTCCAGCTCTTCAACGGCGCCTACCAGACGGGCGGTGAAGGGGCCAGCAACTGGGATGGCCACAAGGACATCGCCAACCAGTACGCCGTGCACGGACCGGTGCTCGACAAGCCCACGGCGGGCCTGCTCATCGACCTGCGACAGCGGGGGCTGCTGGACGACACGCTGGTGGTCTGGTGCACGGAGTTCGGTCGGATGCCGACCTTCCAGAAGGGGTCCAAGGGGCGCGACCACAACCCGGCCGGCTTCACCTGCTGGATGGCCGGGGCGGGGGTCAAGCGCGGCTTCAGCCACGGGGCCACCGACGAGTTCGGCTACAAGGCCGTCGACAACGTGGTCACGGTGCACGACTTCCACGCCACCATCCTGCACCTGCTCGGGCTCGACCACGAGCGGCTCACCTACTACCACAACGGCCTCGAGCGCCGCCTGACCGACGTCCACGGCGAGGTGGTCCACGATGTGTTGGCCTGAGGGCTTCCCCGCGACGGCCCGGAGCCTGTCCGCGGACGGGCGTTCAGAAATCGCGGGAGTATCCGGCGATCCAGCCGCCATCCACCGGGATCACCGCGCCGTTGATGTAGGAACTTCCGGGCGCGGCCAGGAACAGCACGGTGTGGGCGATCTCCTCGGGTCGGCCCGGCCGGCCGAGCGGAACATGCGACAGCATGGCCTGGACCCGGTCGTTGAACGTGCCGTCCGGACCGTAGAACAACTTCCGTGTGCCCTCGCTCAGGATCGAGCCTGGGGCGATGCAGTTGGTGAGCACGCCCTTTGATCCCAGCTCGATGGCCATGGTGCGCGTGAGGTTCACCAGGCCGGCCTTGGCGGCGGTGTAGGCGCATTGCAGGCGGGCCGGCACCAGGCCGAGCACCGAGGCGATGTTGACGATGCGGCCCGAGCCCTTCGCGAGCATGGGTTTGGCGGCGGCCCGGCTGACGAGGAAGGGGCCCGTCAGGTCCACACGCAGGATGCGATCCCATTCCTCCGCGGGGAACGTGTCGATGTTGACCCGATGGGCCATGGTGTTGATCCCGGCGTTGTTGACGAGCAGGTCGAGGCGGCCGTGCGTCGAGACGATCCGCTCGACCCCGCCGGCGGTCTCGGCCTCGTCGGTGACGTCCATGCGGAGGGCCGTCGCCCCGGGCAGTCCGGCGGCGAGGCGCCGGGCACCCTCGAGGTCGATGTCGGCGCAGAACACCCGGGCGCCGTTGGCGGCAAGCGAGGCGCAGATGGCCTGCCCGATCGCCCCGGCGGCACCGGTGACGAGGGCGACTTGATCGTGGAGTGGGACGGTCATCGGGGATCGGGTTTCAGGGGATGGGGAAAGGTGGGTTCTCGATCAATCCGCGGAGGGATTGCAGGAACCGGGCGGCGGCGGCCCCGTCGTTCACGCGGTGGTCGAAGGTCAGGCTCAGGGTCAAGCGCTCGCGGGCGACGAAGCCGCCGTCCTCGAGGGCCACGACGTCGCGGACGATCGTTCCCACTCCCAGGATGGCCGACTCGGGCGGATTGGGCACCGGGGTGAAGGCCTCGATGCCGAGGGATCCGAGGTTGGTGAGGGTGAAGCAGCCTCCCTGCAGGTCGGCCGGGGCGATGCGCCCGGACCGGGCTTCGGCGATGAGGCGCCGGGTGGCGGCGGCGATCTCCTCGAGCGTCGAGGTGCCGACGTCGCGGACGACCGGCACCCGAAGCCCCGCCTCGGTGTCCACGGCCAGGCCGAGGTGGATCGAGCGGGGCAGGAGCAGCCGATCCTCGGCCCAGACCGCGGCGATCATTGGATGAAGGCTCAGGGCCTCGGCCGTGAGCTTGAGCAGCAGGTCGTTGAGGGTGGGTGCCGATTCGCCCGGTGCGGCCTCGGACTTGAGGTGTCGTCGCAGGGCCATCAGGGCGGTCGCGTCGGCGCGGGCCGTCAGGGTCACGGGCACGGTCTCACGCCGCGCCTGCACGAGGCGGGCGGCGATGATCCGTCGCATCGGAGGCGTTGGCACGGATGTCCACCCCTGCGGCGCACCGGGGATCTCCCCGGGATCGGCTCGTCCGGTAGCGGCCGTGAGCACGTCCCGCTCGCGCAGGCGACCTCCCCGACCTGTCGGGCTCAAGGTCGCCAGGTCGATGCCATGCTGCCGGGCGGCCCGTCGGGCTCTGGGGGAGGCTGGAGGCCGCTCGGAAGGTCCGGGGCTGGAGGGAGCCCGGGCCGGCGACTCCGAGGGGGCATCCGTGGTCAGCCCGTCGGTCGGCGCTGTGGGCGCGGTCGGCGCAGTCGGCGCGGTCGCGGAGGATGCCGCGGCCGTCGCCCCGGTCCCGGCAGGGCCGGTCGTCGGGATCGATTCCCCGGGTGCCAGGATCCACCCCAGCACCCGCCCGACCTCGATGGTGTCGCCCTCGGCCGGGCCGTCGGCGGCGATCCGCAGGACCCCTGCGGAGAGGGCCTCCACATCCTGGGTGGCCTTGTCGCCCTCGACCGTGAAGAGGGGTTCGCCCTCCGGGACGAGGTCGCCGTCCTTGCGGAGCCAGGCGACGAAGCGGCCCTCCTCCATGGACCAACCGAGGCGGGGGAGACTTATTTCCGTGGGCATGGCGGGGCGGGGCTATTCGGCGCAGAGGTCGCGGATGGCCGAGGCGATTCCCCGGACGTCGGGGACGACGGCGGCCTCGAGCGAGGGACTGTACGGGGTGGGCGAGGGGCTTCCGTTGAGCCGGCGGATCGGGGCATCGAGATCGTCGAATCCGTGTTCGGCCAGCCGGGCGGCGATCTCGGCACCGATGCCGCAGTGGGCGAAGTCCTCGTCCACGATGAGCAACCGGCCGGTCCGGGCCACCGAGTCGAGGATCGTCCCGACATCGAGCGGCGCGACCGTGCGCGGGTCGATGAGCTCCACCGAAATCCCCTCCGCCTCGAGCACCCGGCAGGCCTCGAGGGTCCGGTGGACCATGAGCGCCAGGGCCACGACCGTGATGTCGCGTCCCGGGCGGACCACCGAGGCCTTTCCGAAGTCGATCGAGTAGTCCTCCTCGGGCACGGGGCCCTTGAGTCCCATCAATTCGCGGTGCTCGAGGAAGAGCACCGGGTCGTCGCCGGTCAGGGCCGTCCGGAGGAGCCCCTTGGCGTCGCGGGGGGTGGAGGGCACGACGACCTTGAGGCCCGGGAAATGGGCGTACATCGAATAGTAGCTGCCGCTGTGGTGCGTCGCGGCCGAGTGGCCGATGCCGATGCAGCCGCGCAGCACCACGGGCATGCCCAGGCGCCCGCTGCTCATGTACCGCATCTTGGCGATCTGGTTGATGATCTCGCCGGCCGCATCGAGCACGAAGTCGGCGAACATGAAGTCGACCACCGGACGCGTCCCGGTCATCGCCGCCCCGCAGGCCAGGCCCACGAAGCCGCGTTCGCAGATGGGCGTGTCGCGGAGCCGGACCGGTCCGTGCGCGGCGAACAGTCCGTTGGTGGTGGCGAAATTGCCTCCGCGCGCGCCGATCCCCTCGCCAAGCACGAAGATCCGCGGGTCCTGCGACATCGAGGTCGACAGCGCCTCGAGCGTGGCCCGGGCGAAGGGAAGTTCCCGGGTGCCGGGTCCGGTCCCGGGGGCCTCTCGGGGCGGTCCCGGCCGCGGACCGGCCACGACGTGGGTGGTCGCCCCCTCCGGGGCCGGCGCGGCAGCCGCCTCGGCGGATGCGTGCGCGGCCTCGGCGAGGGCCTCGACCTCGTGCTCGAGGGCCACGAGACCCGTCTCGTCGGCCAGCCTGCGGTCGAGCAGCACGGCGCGCAGGCGGGCGATGGGGCAACGCTCCTTCCAGGCGTCGACCTCGGCACGGGTGCGGTAGGTGAAGTCCCCCATGCCCTCGGCATGGGCGCGCGTCCGGTAGGTCCGGCACTCGAGGAGCGTCGGGCCGCCGCCGGACCGGGCCCGGGCCACGGCCTCGCGCACCGCGGCCTCGACCGCCAGCGCGTCGTTGCCGTCCAGGGAGACCGACGGCAGACCGTAGGCGGCGCCGCGTTCCGCCACGCCGGGGTTGCCGGTGACGGACGCGAACGGCACCTCGGTGGCGAACTGGTTGTTCTCGCAGACGAACAGCACCGGCAGCCGCCAGATCGACGCCATGTTGAGCCCCTCGTGGAAGGCGCCATTGTTGACCGCGCCGTCGCCGAAGAAGGCCACCGACACGCGCTGGTCTCCCAGGACCAGCGAGCTGTAGCCCGCGCCGGCCGCCTGCAGGATGCAGGGCCCCACGATGCCACTGGTGCCCATCAGGCCCACCTCGGGGGCGAAGAGGTGCATCGAGCCCCCCCGGCCCCGCGAGCATCCGGTCTCGCGGCCGTAGAGCTCGGCCACCATTGCCCCCGGGTCCACCCCCTTGGCCAGCGCGTGTCCGTGGCCCCGGTGGGTGCTGAAGATCGGATCGTCCGGCCCGAGATGCGCACAGACCGCCGCTGCGATGGCCTCCTGGCCGACGCAGGTATGGCAGGCCCCGTGGATGAGCCCGAGCCGGTGGGAGCGTGCCAGGCGCTCCTCGACACGCCGGATGACGAGCATGGTGCGGTAGAGTGCGAGGGGCGAGGTCCGGTCGGCGTCGGTCATCGGGGGTCGGATTTCGGAGTGTCGGCGGTCGTCCCCGGGGCCGGGTGGGCCGGGCTGGTCACGACCCGCACCCGTGTGAGCACCGCGCCGCCGAGGATGAAGCAGGCGGCCAGGAAGTGAAGGCATTGCGTCTCGCCGGCACCATTGGCGCGCAGCCAGCCGGTGACATGGTTGCCGGCGTATCCGGCGAGGTTCGCGCCCATGTTGATCAGTCCGGTGGCCGCGGCGGCGGCCGAGGCGCCGAGGGTCAGGGAGGGCAGCGTCCAGAAGGGCGCGATCCAGAAGAAGGCGGCCAGCGCCGTGAGGCAGAGCCACCCCATCTGCGCGGCGAAGCCCTGACCGGGCAGGGTGCTGCCCAGCAGGAACACGCCTGTCGCCATCATCCCTCCGGCCGCGTGCCACTTGCGGTCGCCCGTGCGGTCGGCCGAGCGGCCGGAGACCAGCACGCTGACGATGCCGCAGGCGTAGTAGAGTCCGCTGCAGAGCAGCGTCAGGCGGTCTGAGCCGCCCGACAGGTTCTTGACCGTGGTGGGCAGCCAGAAGGTGAGCGCGTAGCCCCCGCTGTTGCCGATGGTCACCGCCAGCACCAGCAGCCAGACCCCGGGCAACCGGAGCGCCTGCCAGACGCCCAATCGGCCTCCGGCCGCCTTCGCGGTCGCCTCGGCGGCGAGTTCGCCCTCGAGGTGGTCCCGTTCCGCCGGGCTCAGCCAGCGGGCGTCGCGGGGGCGGTCCGTCAGGCACCACGGCACCATCACCCCGAGCAGCACCGCAGGCAGGCCCTCCACGATGAACATCCACTGCCACCCGGCCAGCGACAGCCAGTCGGTGTCGAGCAGCAGCGAGGAGACCGGGGCGCCCGCGGCCATGCTGAAGGGCACGGCCACCAGCAGCCACGACAGCGCCCGGGAGCGCTCCCGCTGGACGAACCAGTGCGAGAAGTGGACGATGATGCCGGGAAAGAATCCCGCCTCGGCCACGCCCAGCAGGAACCTTGCCCAGTAGAACTGCCCGGGCGTCTTCACGAAGGCCATGCCCGCCGAGATGAGTCCCCAGGTGATGAGGATGCGGGAGAACCATTTCCGGGCGCTCCAGCGTTCCACCAGGAGCGCGCCGGGGATCTCGAGGAACAGGTAGCCGATGAAGAACACGCCGATGCCGAACCCGAAGACCCCCTCCGAGAACCCGAGGTCGCGGCCCATCCGCAGCTTGGCGAAGGCGACATTGGCCCGGTCGAGGTAGGCGACCAGGTAGAGCACGATCACCAGGGGCAGGATGCGCCAGGCCACCTTGCGGCGCAGGGCGGGCACATCGATCCCGGACCCGGCGGGGGCCGACGGCAGATCGTGGGTCCGGTGGCTCATGGGGTTGGGGCAGGGGTGGTCCGGCGGTGCGTCGGTCATTTGCCCGCCGTGTAGCCCCCGTCCACGGTCAGGGCGCTTCCGGTGACGAAGGAAGCCGCATCGCTGGCGAGGAACAGCGCCGCCGAGGCGATCTCCGGCGGGGCCGCCATGCGTTTCATGGCGTGGGGCGACTCGAGCTGGCGGAGGTATTCGGCGGGATCGGCGTACTGCCGGAGCATGGCGTCGACGAAGGGGGTGCGCACCCGGCCCGGGCAGATGCAGTTCACGCGCACCCCCGTCGTGCCGAGGTCCATCGCCATCGAGCGGGTCATGCCCACCACGGCATGCTTGGAGAGGGTGTACGCGAAGCGCGCCTCCATGCCCATCAGGCCGGCGATGGAGGCGATGTGGATGATTGAGCCCCGCCGGCGTTCGAGCATGCCCGGCAGCACCGCCCGCGAGAGGTGGCGCGGCCCCAGCACGTTGACCTTCCAGAGGCGGTCCAGATCGTCCGTCCCGGTGGTGAGCACGGTGCCGACATGGCCGACGCCGGCGTTGTTGACCAGCACGTCGCACCGGCCGGAACGCTCTTCGACCCGGCGGGCCGCCGCGAGGCAGGCCGCCTCGTCGGCCACGTCGAGTCGCAGCGCCTCGACCCGGTGTCCCGCAGCCCGGAGCGACCCGGCCGTGGCCTCGGCGGCCGCCTCGTCGAGATCCGAGATATGGACGAAGGCCCCGGCCTGGGCGAAGCATGCGGCGATGGCGGCCCCGATGCCGGAGCCGGCACCGGTAACCAGGGCGATCCGGTCGTCGAGGGTGATCATGGTCGGGGCGACAGTCCGAGGCGCTCCCCGGCCTCCCGGGAGGTCCGCTCGAAGAGGTCCGCGTTGACGGGCAGCGAGAGGTCCTGGTCGAAGGTGGGCAACAGCCGGCGCATGCGCTCCGCGCCACCCGGGGCGGAGAGGAGGTGAGGCAGGCAGGAGCGGACGACCTCGAGGGCGATGTTGACCGAGACCGACGCCCCGGGCGACGCGCCCAGCAGTGCGGCGACGGATCGGTCGGCCGACGAGAGCACCTCGGTGTCGAAGTGCAGCGCGCCCCGGTCGGCCCGTTGGATGGCCTGCACCCGGATGCCCGCCTCCACCAGGCGCCACTGCCCCGCCCGGGCCGCGGGGAAGAACTCGCGCAGCGCGGCGAGGCGGGACTCCATGCCCTGCAGCCCCTGCGAGACGAGGTATCGGACGAGGTGGCGGTTGCGCACGGCGGTGCGCAGCAGGGCCGGGAGATTTCCGGGCCGTATCGATGCCGGCAGGTCGGTCCACCCGCCGGTGTGCCGCAGGAAGCGCGTGGTCCACGACGCGAACGGACCGAAGAGCAGGTGCCGTCGGCCGCCCATCCGCCGCAGGTCGAGATGGCCCGCCCCGAGGCTGGGCGAGGAGGGTGGCGTGGCGCCGTAGACCTTCGCCTCGTGGCGCGCGCAAAGGTCGGGATCGTCGCATACCAGCCACTGGCCGCCGATCGGGAAACCGCCCAGTCCGGCGGCCTCGGGCAGGCCGGCCGACTGGAGCAGGGGCAGGCTGCCGCCGCCGGCGCCGACGAAGACGAACCGCGCGGTCTGCTCGCACTCCTCCCCCGTGGCCGCGCAGCGGGACGAGACCCGCCACCCCCGGGGGCCGCGTCGCAGACGGGTGACCTGGCGCCCGGACGCCACCCCGCAGGAACCCTGCCGCGAGAGCCAGCCGCAAAGCCCCCGGGCCAGGCGACCATAGTCGATCTCGGTGCCTTCCCCGCGCGTCGCCGCGACAGGTCCCGGGGCTCGGCCCTCCATCACCAGCGGCGCCCAGGCGGCGATCTCCCCGGGGTCCGTCGTCAGGCGCATGCCCCGGAAGAAGTGGTGACCCCGCATCGCCTCGTGCCGCGCGCGCAGGAAGTCCACGTCGTGATCACCGCGAACGAAGCAGAGATGCGGAACCGGATGGATGAACCCGTCCGCCGCCTCCAGGATGCCCTCGGCGACCAGGCCGCCCCAGAACTGCCGCGAATGCTCGAACTGCTCGAAGATGCGCAGCGCCCTGCCGATGGGCACCCGGCCGAGAGCGTCCCGCTCGGGCGTGTAGCTCAGCTCGCAGACGCCCGCGTGACCCGTGCCCGAGTTGTTCCATCCGTCCGAGGCCTCCCGAGCAAGGCCCGGCGAGGCCTCCAGCACCTGGATGCGGAGCGTCGGGTCGAGGCGGGCCAGCATCACGGCCAGGGTCGCCGACATGATTCCGCTGCCGACGAGGATCACATCGGGCGACTCGAGCATGCGCGATGACGAGGGCTTTTCCTCCGGTGATTCCGGCGTGGGCGTCGCCATGCTCGTGCCGGGTGTGGGCATCGGCGGGGATCTCAGCACCAGTGGGCGCCCTGGGTCTCGACGTGGACGGCGTAGAGGCTGCGGCTGGCGGTCATGAACAGCCGGTTCCGCCGGGGGCCGCCGAAGCATACGTTGCTGCACACCTCGGGCAGCACGATCTGGCCGATGCGCTGCCCCTGGGGTGAGAAGATGTGCACGCCGTCATACCCCTCGCCCACCCAGCCGGCGCTGGACCAGAGGTTGCCGTCCTTGTCGCAGCGGATGCCGTCGGCGAGGCCGGCCACCTTCCGGGGTGGGCGGCCGTCGGGCCCCGACGTCCCGGGGAAGGTCATCGCCATCGAGGCGAACTCCCGGCCGTTCCGCAGGCGGGTCCCGTCCACTTCCCAGACCTTGATGTTCTTCGGCGCCTCGGGGTAGTGCGTCGATCCGGTGTCGGCCACGTAGAGCCGCCGGTAGTCGGGGGAGAAGCACAACCCATTGGGCTTGAAGATCTCGTCGGTGACCTTCTCGACCTTGCCGCCGGGATCGATGCGGTAGACGGCCTCCTTGAGCAGCAGGTCGCCCTTGTTGCCCTCGTAGTTGCCGAGGCTCCCGTAGCCCGGGTCGGTGAACCACACGCTGCCGTCGGGATGCACGACGCCGTCGTTGGGGGCGTTGAAGGGTTTTCCGTCGAACTTGTCCGCGAGCACCGTCAGGCCGCCATCCGGTTCGTAGCGCACCACGCGGCGATGGCCGTGTTCGAAGGAAACCTGCCGGCCCTGCCGGTCGAAGGTGTTGCCGTTGCTATGGCCGGCCGGCTTGTGGAGCGTGGTGACCCGCCCGTCGTCCTGCAGCCATCGGTGCTGCACGTCGCTCGGGATGTCGCTCCACACCAGGTATCCACCCTGCCCGCTCCAGGCGGGTCCCTCGGCCCAGTACATGCCGGTGTGCAGGCGCTCGATGGGGGCCGAGCCGATCCGGTATTTGTCGAAGGCCTTGTCGAGGGCGATCACGTCAGGCTCGGGGTAGCGCACCGGCGGCGCGCCCGGGCCGTAGTCGCGGGCCAGCACCGGGGCGGCGGCCAGCGCAGGCAGGGCGGTGAGGAAGGATCGGCGGGTCGTGGTTTCGGGCTTCATGGTGGGTCGGATCGGGAGGGGGGCCCAGCGTCACCGCGGCACCGGCGCGACGCCGTTGACGATGTTGGGCAGCGGTTCGCCGCGCACCGCCATCAGGGCGATGCGGGCGGCCGTCTCGCGCAGGGTCTTCACGGCCGGCGGGCTCGCCGAGGCGATGTGCGAGGCGAGCACGACCTGCGGCATGGAGAGGATCGGGTGGCCCGGCGGGATGGGCTCCGGGTCGAAGACGTCGAGCGCCGCCCCGGCGAGGTGGCCCGATTCCAGGGCCGCCGTGAGCGCCGCGCTGTCGGTCAGGTCACCCCGGCCGACGTTGATGAACAGCGCCCCCGGCCGCATGGCCGCGAAGGTCCCGGCATGGAACAGGCGGCGGGTCGCCGGGTTGGAGGGGCAGTGGGGTGTGACGACATCGGCCTGTGCGAGCAGGTCGCCCAGTGCCGCCACCGGCTCCGCGCCCGCCGCGGTGATCTCGGCCGGGGCGACCACCGGGTCGTAAACCAGCACCCTGGCGCGGAAGGCCAGCAACCGCCGGACGACCTCGCGCCCGATGCGCCCGAAGCCGACCACCCCCACCGTGAGGTGCCTGAGGGCTGCCATCGAGGCCAGCGGCGTGGCCAGGCCCCAGCGCCCGGCCCGCACGGCCAGCGTGTTGGGGACGACCTGCCGCGTGAGGGCCAGCAGGAAGGCCAGCGTCTGGTCGGCCACCTCGTCGATGCAGTAGTCGGGGATGTTGCACAGCGGGATGCCCCGTTCCCGTGCCGCGGCGCCGTCGACATTGTCGTAGCCGATGCCGTAGCGCACGATCGCCCGGGCCCGTGACATGGCCCCGATGACGGTGGCGTCGATCGCGGCGAACTGGGTGATGACCGCGTCGGCCTCCCGGACCAGCTCGGCCGTCTCGGCGGGCGGATGCCTCTCCTTCAGCGAGACGATGTCCACCCCGGCGGGCCGGAGCACGGCGGCCTCGAGGTCGAGGTCCGGGAAGGTGTGGTCGGTGATGGCGACGGTCGGCATGGGGATTGGGTTCCGAGGGTCCGGAGGGTTCACTCTCCCAGGGCCCGGACGGTGGTCAGGGAACGGATGAGGGCGTGGTCGTCCCACTTCCAGACGACCTTGCCGGCGCGGGTGATCTCGAAGGCGTGGGATCCCTTGCCCTCCTGGCCGCGCAGGAAGTTGCCGACCAGCAGGTTGCCGCCCTTGAGACGCTGCACGCTCGAGACCCAGGTGAGGTTCATTTCCGGCGCGTCCTCGGCCCGGAACTCCCAGGCGATCTTCCGGTCCGGGGTGACCTCGATCAGTCGCTTCTGGGTGCCGCAGCAGATGAGGGTGTTGCCGTCGGGAAGCCGCTGGGCCTCGCCGGTGTTGGTCACCCCGGTGTATTCCCAGACCACCCGGCCCTGCGGATCCACCTCGCGCACGGCCCCCTCGCCCTCGTGGGCGGCCAGGATGTTGCCGTTGGGGAGCCTGTGGACGTTGCGCACCTGGAGGTGGAAGCCCTCGCCCTTCGTGGTCAGCGGCGTGATCCGGACGGTCTTTCCCTCGGGGTCGACCTCGCGGGCCTGGCAGGGGCCCTGTTCGGCCACCAGCGTGTTGCCGTTGGGCAGGCGCTCGCAGCCGAAGACCTGGTGCGAGCTGCTCACGTAGTCGAAGACGGGCCGGCCCCGTGAGGTGATCTCGCGGACGCCGGTGGGCTGGCCGCCGTACCCGAAGAGGAGGTTGCCGTTGGGCAGCACCTGGAAGATCACGGTGGTGCTTGGCGGCCGGTGCTCCCAGACCGGACGCCCGTCGCCGTCGAGCTCGAGGAACCGGTTGGGGCCCTTGCCGTACTCGGTGAAGATCAGGCGGCGCTTGGCGGCGGCCGCGAGGGCCCGGCCTGGCAGGATTGCCGACACGACCACCGGGGCCGCGCCGGCGGCGAGGGTTCTGAGGGCGGTACGACGATCGATGCGGTGCCGGATCATGGGTGGGCGGGTTTTCTGGGGGAGGGTTGACTCCCGAGGTCAGGGCGCATTCCCGGCACGCCGTCGGGCAGGACCCGTCGACAGGTCCGGACAACGGGCTGCGGGCACGACGATGCTCCAAGCGCCTGATTCATCGGGAAGGTTGGTGATGCAGTCACGGCGCTCTCCGCGCGGCAAGGAGATTATCGGTGGGCGGGCCGGCGGGCCGGTGGACGCGGGATCCGGACGACGGCGGGCGGGCGGCGGAAGGCTCGATTCGGGAGGCTGAACCGGGGGTGAGCAGGTCGAAGCCCCCCTAGATCCCGGACGCGGCGGGTGGCCGACGGAACCCGCTCCGGATCAGGCCAGCAGCAGGGCCCGGCAGGCCTTCTCGAGCTTCTTGAGTTGGGCGGCCGACTTGGCCTCGATGTAGCAGCGGATCAACGGCTCGGTGCCGCTGGCGCGGAAGGCGACCCACTCGCGGTTGGGCAGCACGAACTTGAAGCCGTCGGTCGTGATGAACTGCTCGACCTTGGCCGTACCGACCTTGTCCAGGCCGCCCGAGAGACGGTGCAGCAGCGCCTCCTTCTGGTGGGGCGGGATGGCCACGTTGATGCGCGTGGTGTGGAATTCCCCGGTCTTCTTCTCCAGGTCGGCCAGGATCTTCATCAAGGGCTTCTTCTCGGTGGCAACCAGCTCGGCCATGAGCAGGCAGGCGAGGATGCCGTCCTTCTCGGGCACATGCCCCTTCACGCTGAGGCCTCCGGATTCCTCACCGCCCACGATGATGGGCTCGGACTCCATGAGGGCTCCGATGTACTTGAAGCCGACCGGGGTCTCATGCACCCGGACGCCCAGCAGTTCGGCCACCGCGTCGACCTGGTGGCTGGTGGGCACGGTGCGTACCACCGCGCCGGTCCAGCCCCGGTTCTTCTTCAGGTGGTAGAGGGCCAGGGCCAGAATCTGGTTGGGGGTCAGCCAGGTGCCATCGCGATCCACGATGCCGAAGCGGTCGGCGTCGCCGTCCAGCCCGAGCCCCAGCGTGGCCTTGCCGGCGAGGATGGCTTCGCGGGCCGGGGCCATGCCCTCGGCGTTGGGTTCCGGATGATGCCCGCCGAAGCTGGGATTCAACGTGTCGTGGAAGCGGACCACCCTGGCCCCGCCGTCGTCCTCCAGCAGCGTGTCGAGGTATCCGCGCCCGGTGCCGTACATCAGTTCGATGGCGATCTTGAGCTTGGCCTTCTTGATGGCGGCGAAGTCGATCTGCTTGCGGATCTGCCTAAGGTAGGCCGGCGCGGGATCGATCTCCTTGCAGCGGAAGGAACCGACAAGCCCGGCCTGGAAGGTCCAGCCCGATTCCTGGCGGTGCCGGATGTGGGCCTCGATGCGACGGGTAACCTCGGGCGGGGCGGCCGCGCCGTTGGAGACGCTGAACTTGAGGCCCTGGTATTCGGCCGGGTTGTGGCTGGCGGTCATGTTGATGCCGCCGAGGGCCTTGCGCACCCGGATGGTGTGGGCGATGACCGGCGTCGGCGCATCCCGCTGGCAGAGCAGGGGAACCAACCCGTTGGCGGCCAGCACCTCGGCCACGGCCAGCGAGAACTCGCGCCCCAGGAACCGGGTGTCGTGACCGATGACCACTTCGGGCTTCTGGGAGCCGGCGGAATCTCCGGCCGCCTTGAGTTCCTCGAGCAGGTGGTCCGCGATGCCCTGCGCGGCAAAGCGGACGTTCTCGAAGGTGAAGTCCCGGGCGATGAGCCCGCGCCAGCCGGAGGTGCCGAACTTGATCGAAGTCACGCCGGTGTTGTCCGCCGACGCCCCGGGGATTTCAAGCCCACCCCGGCCTTTTCTTGCGCGGGCACGGGATGGCTTTGCACCTCCCGTGGACCCGGCTCAGACGAGGTCGGGTTCGCCGGTGACACGGACCTTGTCTTGGGCCTGGATGCCGCCCGACTTGAGGCCTTGGCTGGGGTCGGCATAGCCCGGGATGATCCGGTCGAGCTGCTCCTGCGTGGCCCCGAGGTGGTCCCGGACGAGCTTGCCCATCACCGAGCGGAAGTCGGTCGCCCGCTGCAGGTAGCGGCCCGTGCTCTGGAACATCGAGCCATTCATGCCGGTCTGCCAGGGCACCGGGTCCGACGGGCCGCAGTTGAAGACGCCGCTCCGGGCCACCTTGCCGGTGGCGTCGGTCCTGAGGCCCTTCACCCCGCCGCCGGCGACGAACATCACGCTCGCCTCGGCATGGTCGGTGCCGTTGTCGGAGTTCTCGATGGTCGTCCGGCCGAACTCCGAGAGGGTCACGACCACGAGGTCCTCCCAGCGGCACTGTTCGGCGTGGCGGCGGAAGTACTGTCGGAGCGCGTAGATCGACCACCCGACCCGCTGCAGCAGGTTGGCATGGGCCCCGGTGACCCCGCCCTGGTTGCTGTGCGTGTCCCAGCCGTCGATCTGCGTGCCGGCCACCAGCGCGTCGGTCTTGTTGAGCACCAGAGCGGCCGACTTGAGCTGGTTGAAGTACCCGTAGGACGAGGCCGGCACCACGTAGCCCGGGTTTGTCGTCCCCGACGGCCCGGCCCCGTTCTTGGCGTTGGTCGTCGGGAACAGGTGATACGGCCTGTTGCCGTCGGTGGTGTCGCCGTCGACGAAGGTGTTGCCGGTCTCGCTGAAGTCGATGCCGGCGAAGATCTCCAGCGTGCGGCGCATGTTCTCGTACTGCTGCTGGAGCAGGTCGCGGTTGGCCTTGCCGGGGAAGGCCGCCCCGGTCGCCGCCTCCAGGGCGCGGGCCGCCTTGGTGTTGCCGTCGGCGGTGTTGGGCACGCCCAGCAAGTCGTAGCGGGTCGGGTCCGACAGGTTGGTCATCGCCGCACGCGAACCGCGCAGGAGCAGCGGCAGCGAGTTCTGGAACGACACGCCCGTGAGCGAGTTCCGGCCGGGCCGCCCCGACTCCACCATCGCCCGGTAGAGCATGCCATCCTTGACCATGGTTGCCCTCGGCGCCCCGGTCTCCCAGTAGGCCTGGGAATCGAAGTGGGAGCGGGACTGCTGCGGGTAGGCCACGCGGTGGATCACCGCCAGCTCGCCGGCGTTGTACACGGGCACGAGGAACTTCAGCGCCGGGTGCAGGCCGGCGAATCCGTTGCCCATCGGCAGCGAGAACGGGTAGGCGAAGGCGGCTCCCGTGGGGCCCGCCTCGGGGACGAGGGCCTTGCCCCGGACATTCCAGCCCTGGGCCGGATCGACCGGGATGGCGATGTTGTCGCGGATCTTCGGGCCATAGGCGTCGTCGCCGTGGGGGATGACCGAGTTGAGCCCGTCGTTGGCCCCGCGCAGGAAAATGAAGAGCAGTTTCTTGACCCGGCCGTTGGCGTCGGGCTTCCCGAGGGTGCCCTCGGCCAGGGCCTTCTGCACGAAGAGCGGCACGTCGGTGAGCGAGCTGAGCGCGGCCGTGGCCGCCAGTCCGGTGGCGGTGTTCAGGAAACTGCGGCGCGTGAGGATCTGCGGCGTGTTCATGGTCGGAGGACGGGTCGGTGTCGGGGGAGGGGCGGTTGCCGGACGGCGGGTCATTGTTCCTGGAAGCGCGGCGTGCTCAACAGGAGGGCGGCCAGGCCCCGGATGCGGGCATCGTGGTCGCGGGTGCCCGGGGTGAGGGTGGCGAAGGCCGAGGCTGTGCTGCCATTGTCCGCCGTGTTGAGGAACCGGATGCCCAAGGCCCGATACCCGCCGAGGTTGCCTGCGCCCTCCGACGGGAAGAGCAGGCGCAGCAGCAGGTCCGTCACCGCCTCGGCCGATCGGCTACGGTCGGTTCCAAGCCGCAGCGCCACGAGGCCGGCCGGGTCGATCCGGTTGGCTCCCATCGCGTCGGGATTGCTGCGCACCCCGGTGCCGGTGGTGAGGCCCGAGCCGGCGAGGGCCAGGGACTGCACGAAGCGGAGCCGTTCCGACAGGGTGCCCGCGCTGATCCAGCCGCCGGCGTCCTCGGCGTAGCCGTCGGGGTCGGCGCGGTCGAAGAGCCGCATGCGGCCGGCGCGGTCCAGGAGACCGCCCGAGGCGACCAGCACCGGCGCGTCGGTGACTGATGTCCGCGAGCCGTCCGGCTTGGCCGCCCGGAAGGCGCGCATCGCCGACACGGCGAACTCCAGCGGTGTCTTGACCTTGGCGGAGGCCGTCCGCGCCTCCCGGAACAGGTCGCTCCGCAGAATCACCCGGAGCACCTCGCGCATCTGCCCCTTGGGGCCGCCGTTCGGCGGGTTCTCCCAGGCCAGCATGCAGGCCTTGACCAGCGCCTCCTCGGGCGTCGACTCGGCATCGGTGAAGTCGTAGCCATGGTGGAAGTCGTCGTGGACCAGCAGGCGGCAGAGCTTCACCGCCAGGTATTCCTGGGTGAAGGGCTGGTCGGCCATGTGGCGGAGGATCTGGTAGCCGTCCTGGATGCCGTTGGTGGTCGATCCGTTGTTGAGCCGGAGGCCGTAGGGACGGCCGGCCCACGGGGGGCCGAAGCGCGCGGGGACCGTCTTGGGCGTGTTGGTCAGGATGTTTCCCTGGGCGTCGTGCTCGTGGAAGATCCACTTCACCCGCGAGTCATGCCGGTCGGTGCGGTACCGGAAGGACCAGAGGCCCGCCAGGTTGGTGACGCTGTTGCGCTCGGTGGCGTTGGTCAGGCCCGGGTTGATGAGCACCGTCGTGCGCGGCGCGAAGGGGTTGGCGGCCTGGTTGGTGGCCAAGAGCTCGACGGTCCATCCGGTCCAGGCGCGCGAGATCTGCTCAATGTCCACCTGATCGTAGCCGTTGTCCACGCCGAAGGCGAAGAGTTCGCACAGCTCGCGGGCGTAGTTCTCGTTGGCGATCCGGTTGGTCTTGGTGGTGGTGCTGACGTCGCCCCTCGAGAGCACCGTGTCGAGGTAGATGATCATGGCCGGGCTCTCGGCGCTGATCCGGAGCAGGTCGTGGAAGGTGCACTTCGGGTCGAGGAACGCCCGCCGCCACCGCAGGTTCTCCTTGAACTCCTGCCGGGTCGCCTCGGGCCCGGACCAGGCGTAGGGCAGGCCGGCCCGCTCGTCGAAGTAGGTGAGGCTCTTGGAGTATTCGGTGACGAAGTGGTTCTCGAGGAACTGCTGGAACACCTGCGCCAACTGGCGTCTGGACTGCACGGCATGCAGCACGTGCCAGGCCCGCAGGTCGCCGATGCCCGCCGTGCCCTCCTGCAGCCGGGCGTGGTAGGGGGCCGGCGACTCCGCGTCGCCCTGGAGCGGCACGGTGAGCGAGATGCCGCTGCCGCTGAGCCGCACGGTGAGCTGCAGCCGCGAGGGTTGCACCAGGTACCAGAAGCTCAGCGTGTAGGTGGCGTTGGCGTTGAGCGTCGTGGGCAGGGTCTGCACCAGCGCGTCGGTGCCGGTGCTTCCGGCGGCCACCTGCACGAGGTGGTAGGAGGCGTTGCCGGAACGGACGAAGTCGGTCGTCCTGGCCGAGTTGGCGGTGTTGGTGGTGGTTGTCCAGTTCGCGGGGGCCAACGGCTGCTCGAAGCCCGGGTTGGCGATGAGGTTGGTGGCGACGCCGTTGTCGGTCGGGCCGGCCACGAGGCGGAAATCATCCAGGTAGGCGTCGCCCGCGCCGCTGAGGTAGACGTAGAGCGTGGAGGAGGATCCGGTGCCGGTGAGGGTGACCTTGCGCCACACCGGACCGGTGTCCGGGACCCGGTCGAGCTCCTCGGAGATCGTCTCCGGAGCCAGTTGCTCCTCCAGGTAGGCGTCGGTGCCCAGGGCGGCCAGTCGGTCGAGGTCGTCCGGGGTCGGGCCATAGGCGATCCGGTGGAGCAGGGCGCCCGACCGGACGGTCTCCGAGGGCAACGGCACGGCCTCCATCCGGTAGAAGCCGGAGTCTCCGCCCGCGGCGGCCCCGGCGGTCCATCGGTTGCCCGCCTGGTCGCCGGGCACCACGGTTGCACCGGGTCCGGTCGCCGACGGGGTGGAACCGCTGCGGACCCGGTACTCGGAGATCGACGGCAGCAACCGGAACTCCAGCGAGGGTCGCCCCTCCGACCAAGTCAGCGACAGGATGTCCGGGCTCTCGGCCCGGAGGGTGGATCCGAGACCCAAGGCCAACCAGAGAACCCATCCGAGGTGAAACGTTTTCATGGCAAGATCGAGGCGGGGAAAACCGGTATCCCATGGAAGCTGCACGTAAATAGCAGGTTCAAGGCCAATCCTTCCAGCCTGAAACCTGCCGGACCCTCGCCCCGGGTCCCGGTGCGGGCCGTGGCCCCACGAGGCGGCTTCATGGCGTGGCCCACGAGGCTGCCGTCCATTGTCGGTGCCGACCGGACCCGTTGGTGACCGAGCCTAGGCCCCGGAGGCGGAAGGTCTTGCCGCGGGCATCGGCCCCGAGACGCAGGCGGTTCGTGCCGGCCGGCAGGTCGCGCACCACCGTCCAGGTGGCGGCATCGGCCGATGGAGCCTCGTCGATGCGGTAGCCCAGGTCGGCCTCGGACGAGGCGGTCCAGGACAGTTCGACCGCTCCCTCGACCGCCGGCCCCATGGACCGGGCGGTGAAGCCAGTCGGCGCGGTCAACGGGTGCTCGAGCAGGCAGGGGTCCCCCAGCAGGTAGGTCAATCGCACATTCACCGACGGACTGCGCTCGGCCGTGTCGGTGAGCAGGGTGTGGACCGGCGCCCCGGCATGGACCCGGTCGGTGGCCCACGGGGTGCGCGAGTGGGCGGTGCCCGCCAGCAGGACGGCGTCCTCGGCCGCCAGACAGATGCGCAGGAAATCCTCGCCGTAGCCGCTGTACCACTGTCCCAGGAACGAGCCGAAGGCGAAGAGGAAGGCCACGCGGGGCACGTCGCCGGGGCGCCGCCATGCCACGTTCTTCGCGAAGTGGCTGTGCCCGGCCTTGGCTGCGCCGGTCATGCCCAGCACCCCGAAATGCGAATAGTCGGCCTGGAATCCCCACCGCACCCGGGGTCCGTCGTGGAAGAGGTCGGAAGTCCACGTCGTCGCCGACACGGGCTCGTGCGGGGCCAGCCGGGGCAGGATGTGCAGCAGGTTCCGGTCGACGAGCGGCGCCACGGCGTTGGCGTAGCCGATGGCCGAGTCGAGGAACGGCAGCAGGCCGCGGCGATACCGCCAGGCCTTGTCGAGGTAGCGCTCCAGCAGGGCGACCTCCACGTCGGCGGCGTTCCTCGGGGATCCCTTGAGGCCGGCGAACCGGCTGTCGAAATGGGACAGCCGGGCGAAGTCGATGCGGCCGATGGGCACCTCGATGCGCCCTGGGCTCCCGTCGGGTTCACGCGGCAGGTCGTTGGGATCCCAGCGCCCATCCCCGGGCTCGTTGCCGAGGATGCAATAGGTGCACTGGCTGCGGGCGCAATCCGGACATCCGGTGCGGAACGACCGGGTGTCGGTCCAGGCTCCGGTGAGGTCGCCGTAGAAGAGGTCGGCAGGCCAGGCCCCAAGGTGGATGCCCGCAGGGTCGTCGCAGCCCACGTGGCCATCTTCGGCGGCCCAGCCGCTCTGCGGGATGGTGGGGTGCCCGATGAGCACGGCCACGAGGGGTCGGCCGGGATGGGCCTCGTGCTCGCGGCGGATCAGGGCCCGGATGGCCAGCAGGTGGGTCCGGTTGCGCGGGAGCGCCTCGGCGTCGTAGCGGCGGCAATCGAAATCCTGCAGGTCGGCGTCCACATGGCGGGGCACCCGGTGCTGCACGACCTCCCAGCCGTCGGCGATCAGGTCGGCACGATGACGGGCCAGGGCCGGGGTCAGGCGGTCGGCGAGGGTTTCGTCGACGAGCAGGAGCACCCGTCCCCGGTCGGCGGGGGGCGGGGTATCGTGCGCCGCGCAAACCTCCAGGGGCGGCCGGCCGTTGCGAAGGACGCGGTAGGCGTAGGTCCGGCCCGGGGACGCGCCCGTGTCGTCGTACACCGAGGTGCGGGCGTCCCGGGTGATGACCTCCCAGACGGTCGGCGTGGGTTCGACCTGCCGTCGTTCGATGGGGTACCGACCGACGCCCGACGTCCAGTCCCCTTCCCAGTCGCGCCGGAATCTCAGCCGGACGCCGGTGGCCAGCGATTCGGCCCAGATCCGCTCCTCCGGGTCGCCCTCCAGCGGGCGGTGGGAGGTCCGGGGGGTTCCCGGCAGCGGTCCCGGGTGCCCCGGGGTGCCGGGGAGGAGGTGATTGCGCAGGATCATGCGGTCGATCCGCCCAAGCGCCGGGGACTGTCCGTCCATGGAATTGCCCACCGAGAAGGCCGGCGGATCCCCCGCCGCCTGGGGCGTGCGGGTGTGGGATTGCCGGGCGACCCCGTCGAAGGTCTCCTCCCCGAAGGAGGCCTGCAGTCGCCACGGGGCGCGACCGGTCGCCTGCGGGTCCTGCGAGGCCGGTCGGCTCAGTGGCGACCACACGGTCTGCTCGTGGGTCGCGGAGATCCGGGTGAGGCCGAGGCGCCGGCCGGCCGCGTCGATGGCCAACCGCAGGCCCGGGGCCTCGAGCAGCACGCACTCGGCTCCCGGGGCATCGCCCGGTCGTCCCCCGAACCAGTCCGGCCAGTAGTCGAGGCTCACCGAGCCGTGCCGGGGAAGCAGGTTGGTCCGGCTGAGCCCTCCCTGTCGGGAGACCAGCGGGTAGCGCAGCGCCTGGCCGACCCGGTGGAACCCCCCCGCCGAACGGTCGAAGGACGGTTCGCGATCCGCGTTCGACCCAGGCAGCGGCGGGACCCCCTCGTCCGTGGCGAAGTTCCCGGCATCGAAGCCCAACACCGCCAGGGTGCGCGGCCACACGCTGGAGGGATCGTCCGGATCGGTCCCGTCGACGGCCTCGTCGAGGTCCGTGCGGCCGTCCCGGTCGCGGTCTCCCCGGCCCGGGACGGGGCGGGACTTCGGGAGGGCCGATGTCTCCGTCGGTTCCGTTTCGCGGCGCAGCGTCGCCGTGCCGATCCACCGGAAACCGCGGCCCGGGGCCTCGCGGACCACCGTGCCGGGCGCGACGGTGACCGGGGCGTTGCTCACGGTGACCCCTTCGGCCCAGTGGTCGATCGGCCAGTGGTGGAAGCCAAGCTTGACCGGGTTGAGCCCCCCGGCCTCGGCGAGCGCCCGGTCTCGGATCGGCCTCGGGGACAGATACAGGGGGCGATCCACCCACGGCGGGAGGGGTTCCGGGGGCAGCACCGTCATGTCCGGCAGGGCGGCCGCCAGTTCCGGATCCATCAGGGCATGGCCGAAGCCGGGGCGCACACGACGGCTGCCCAGGGGCAGGTAGAGCGACCCGGCCGCCTCGACGAAGGCGTTGGTGACGGATGCCGGGAGGACGGCGTTGGGCTGGCCCTCGGGTGCCGGATGGATGAACCCCGACGGATCGGCGACCTCGCCGATGATGCATCGCAGCAGGGTCAGGGGCGATCCGGAGGGACGCCGGTGCAGCACCGCGGCTCGGGCCACCGTGAGTTGCTGGCCGTCGACCGGGCTGCCCGTCAGGTCGCTGAAGGCCGCATCGACGCGGTGGATCAGGCCGTTGCGCAGCGACAGGGTGCTGTCCGTGGCCTCGATTGCGACGCCGCAGCGCTGGACCTGGAAATGCCACAGCGCGGCCGATGCCCGGGTCCATCGGAGGGCCACCCGGGCATGGGAGATGCGGAAATCGCTCCAGCGCTGCACCGGTGCACCGGGGCCCGTCCCCTCCACCGACAGGGCGACCTCGGCGTAGGGGCCGGCCGACGGCGTGCCGGTCGATCCGGCCACCGCTTCTCCCACAGAGTCGTCGTCCGAGGCCGTGAAGACGATCGGCGCCTCGGGGCGCGCCTCCCAGGCCACCTTTGCCCCGGGCGCGAGGGCGAGGCCCGCCGAGCGGCCTGGCAGGAACTTGATCACGCAGCCCGGTTCAAAGCGCACCGAGCCCTCGAGCCGGACCGGTCCGGCGACGAGGTAGGTCCGGCCGCCGCGGAAGGTAAGGTCCCGGGAGGACGTCACCTCGATCGGGGCGGCCACCCCGGCGCCCGGATTGCCTAGCCACTGGAGACCGAGGAGGAATCCGGCGAGGGCGCCCCGCGCCGTCGTGCGGGCCCCCTCGCCCCGGATCGACCTGCGGAGGTTCATCGACATCGGCCGGGAACCTCGCCTGACCCGCCGGCCAAGGCAATCCGGCGCGGGCTCTTCCGGTCGGGGTCGGCCACCCGGAAGGCCACCTGGAAGGCTGGACCGCAGCGCGGACGCATCCGGCGGTCTTGGCGGGGTGTGGTGGGCCGCGCTCAGGCTCCCAGGTCTGCACGCATGCCGTTGGATGCGCGCTGCCCTGCTTGGGCTCGACTTCCGCACGGCGGGCTGGTACCAAGACCCCCAATCGTCCGTCCCGGAACACGCCGTTGCGCCCGGGTCGGAGTTCGCAGGCAGACATGAAAACACTATCGATCGTCCTTCTGTCCGGTGTCCTCGTGGGTTCGGCCCTGGGCCAGAACACCGCCGCCACCGCCTCGTCCACCGCCTCCGGGCCCGGCTCCGCCGCCGCCGATCCCGGCGAGGGCAAGTTCAAGACCGAACTCGAGAAGCACAGCTACGCCATGGGCGTGCTGCTCGTCGGGGACATCAAGCGCCAGTTGTCACGGGGCAACTACGAGCACGATCCCGAGGTGATCATCAAGGCCTTCTCCGAGGCGCTCCGGGGCAAGCCGACCCTGATCACCGACGGCGAGGCCAACATCATCCTGCGCAACTACACCACCCAGCTGCGCAAGAAGGCCGAGGAGAAGCGCAAGGAGGACGGCGAGAAGGCCAAGGTCGACGGCGAGCTGTTCCTGGCTTCCAACAAGGCCAAGGCGGGCGTCCAGTCGACGCCGAGCGGCCTTCAGTACAAGGTGCTCACGACCGGCCGGGGCGCCCAGCCCAAGGGCGACGACATCGTCGAGGTCCACTACCGCGGGACGCTCATCGACGGCACCGAGTTCGACAGCTCCATCACGCGTGGACAGCCGGCCAGCTTCGGTCTCAACCGCGTGATCAAGGGATGGACCGAGGGTCTCCAGCTCATGCAGGTGGGGTCCAAGTACCAGTTGGTCATCCCCTCCGAGCTGGCCTACGGCCCGAACGGTTCCCCTCCGAAAATCCCCCCGCACTCGACCCTCGTCTTCGAGGTCGAGCTGCTGTCGGTGAAGCCGCAGGTTGCCCCGCCCCTGCCCGAAGGCGCCGCCACCAGCGACATCATCAAGGTGCCCAGCGCCGAGGAGCTCAAGAAGGGAGCCCAGATCGAGGTCATCAAGTCGTCGGACGCCGAGCGTCTCCAGAAGGAGGCCGCCGAGCAGAAGAAGAGGAACGAGGCCCCGAAGCCCTGAAATCCGGATCCCGGTCCAGACCAACTCCCGGGGTCCCCGCCTGCGCCGCCGTTTGCACGGCGGCGCCTTCGTTTCCGGGGACGTTGCCGACTCCGCCAACCCGCCACTTGCAAGTCGCCGCCGATGGGGTAGAGATGGGGCACCGTTTAGTACGCCTACGTATGAAAACCCTGAAGGATTTCGAGGTGGTGGTCATCGGTGCCGGCCCGGCCGGATGTGCCACCGCGACGGCCCTGGCCCAGCACGGGCGCAGGGTGTTGGTCATCGAGCGGGAGAGGTTCCCCCGCTACCACATCGGGGAGTCGATGATCCCCTTCACCTACCCGGCGCTGGAGCGGATCGGCATGATCCCGAAACTCCGCCAGTCGTGCTTCATGAAGAAGTACTCGGTGCAGTTCGTGGCCCCGTCGGGTCGGGCTTCCCAGCCATTCTACTTCTTCAATCGCTACGACCGGGACACCGTCGCCCAGTCGTGGCAGGTGCTTCGCAGCGAGTTCGACCAGATGATGCTCGAGAACGCCCGTGACCACGGTGTCGAGGTCTGGGAGGAGTCCAAGGTCACCGAGTTGATCCAGGACGACTCCGGCGCGTACCGCGGGGTCCGGGTGGACTCCCGCGAGCACGGCGAGATGGAGGTACGGGCGTCGGTGACCGTGGATGCCACGGGGCGCGAGGCCATCGCCGCCACCCGCAACGCCTGGCGGCGCGGCGACCCCAAGCTCAACAAGGTGGCCGTCTGGACCTACTACGAGGGCGCCAAGCGGGACCCGGGCATCGACGAGGGCGGCACGACGGTGGCCTTCGTGCCCGACAAGGGCTGGTTCTGGTACATCCCCCAGCACAACAACCGGATCAGCGTGGGCGTGGTCGCCGACGGCAAATACCTCACCCGCGGAGGGCTCAAGGATCCCGAGGCCATCTTCCAGCGCGAGATCGGGCAGAACCAGTGGATCCAGGACCACCTGTCCACGGGTCGGGTCTGCGACCAGTACTGGCTCACGGCCGAATACACCTTCCGCTCCGAGCACTGCGCCGACACCGGGCTGGTGCTCGTGGGAGACGCTGTCGGGTTCCTCGACCCGGTGTTCTCCAGCGGGCTCATGATCGCGCTCAAGACTGGCGTGGCGGCCGCCGACGCGATCCACGAGGCTCTGGAGGCCGGCGACGTCTCCCCAGCGCGCTTCACCGAGTACGGCCGGATCACCCGGCAGAGCATCGAGAACATGCGCAAGCTGGTGTATGCCTTCTACGATCCGAACGTGAGCTTCAAGACGGTCACCGAGGGCCGACCGGACCTCGCGGATGCCCTGACCGACTGCCTCTCGGGTGACGTGAACAAGGACTTCTCCGCGATGTTTGAGGCCTTCTCGCGCTACACTGCGATCCCCGATGAGTTGCCTTACGGCGCCCCCAAGCCTGCGGTGGGGACTGCCGCCGCCATCGCCGCCTGAAGGCGCCGACGTCTCCCGGGAGGAGGGCCTGCGCTTCGCCCGCACGCGCGCGCGGCGGTTCTCCCGCCAAAATCCACGCGTAAGAAACGATGGGGTTCTCTTCCGCCCCGCTGGGTTGAGATCTCAAGCCCTGTGCCAACTCTTCGATGTAGCGCACGGCGCTTCGTAGGAGGTTCGGACGCCAATCCGCTCTCTTCCGGCTCGGAGTGCCCGACCGAGGTCCCCAAAAATGTGTTTACGCGTGGTTCATGGTCCCGACAGCGTTCTTGCCAAGGGCGGGGTTTCCCGGATTCTCTGGGGCCTCACGTCCGACCACGATCCTATGGCCGTCCAAGTCCGCATCCCCACGCCGCTCCGCAAGCTCACACACGATGTCGAAGTCGTGCAGGTCAAGCCCGGCACCGTCGCCGGTGCGATCGCCGAACTCCAGGGCCAGTTCCCGGGGATCGCCGAGCGCCTCATCGACGAGAAGGGCGAGGTCCGGCGGTTCGTCAACGTGTACGTCAACGAGGAGGACATCCGCTTCCTCGATAACCAGGCGACCGTCATCAAGGACGGCGACGAGATCAGCATCATCCCGGCCATCGCCGGGGGCTGAACCGCGGCCGATGGCGATGGCGACAGCGGCCATCCTTCTCGAGACACGAGTCCGACACGCACTCCGACCATGCCTCCCCGATCCTCCAAGGCTCCACGGCCTCCCGCCTCCGGCAAGACGACCCGCACGAAGTCCGGCGTCGCGCCGCGGACCCGCGGGACCCGGGTCACCCGCGCCGGCGACACGGCCCGGAACGTCGCGACGGCCACCACCACCGCCCGCTTCTGGCTCACCTACCCGCCGCAGCGCATCAAGTCTCCGGTCATCTGGCGTCTGGGCCACCAGTTCCAGTTGGTGACCAGCATCCGGCAGGCGAGCGTGACCGACGTGGTCGGCATCGTGTGCCTGGAGATCGAGGGGACCGCCTCCGAGATCGCCGCCGGGGTGCAGTGGCTCAAGAAGCAAGGGGTCCGTGTCGAGCCCGTAGAGTTGAGCGCCGTGGAGTCCTGATCCATCCGAGTCCTGAGCCGTCGGGCTGGCCGCCCGGGAACCGCGACGAAGCCACCCCGGGATCAGTGCGGATTCTGGCGGGCCCAAGCGGAATCACGGGGCAACCACGAGCCCGGTTTGGCCCTCGGCACATGCCTTCGACCTCGACCCCGGCCCTCGCCGTGGCCCTCGTCCTTTACCCTAGCCCTCGGCCCCATCGGTGACCGTCGGGCCAGGGATTCCGGCCCGGCGTTCCTGCCGGGGTTGTCGGCGGACCCTCGCTCCCCGAAGACGGCCGGATGGGGCTCCTCCGGGCTCAGCGTCCCGATCCGGAGAGGGTTTCGCCGCCACCGGTTCCACCACCCTTGGGTGATCCTGGGCGTCGGGCCTCCAACCGGTGGGCATTCAAGGGACCCACCCAGCGGGTGTTGAAGCGCTGGTGCAGGGTGTCGCTCGGGAATGCCGGACGGGCCTCGACCCCATGTCGATCGTCGTCCATCCCGTGCCAGGGCAGGGGATCGATCCGGTCGCCGGCCGCGACATGGTAGTCGGCATCCTTGTTCCAGCCGACCGTCCACAGGAAGAAACGCCGCTCCAGTCCCTCCGGGACCGCCGGCAGCGCCCCGGCGGCGAACTCGAGGGTCAACCCGTCTCCGGCCGCCACGGTGACCAGCCCGTTGTCCTCGGCCGCGAGCAGCAGATCCACCGGGCCGTAACGGGTGGCCCACCCGCTCGGGGTGATCCGCCACGGAGGCCGCTGGCGTACCGTGTCGTGCATCGGGGTGAGCGGATCCGAGGGTCCCGTCGGCGCGAACTCCCCGTACCCGTGCCAGTGCAGGTCGGTGGAGGTCGGCGCCAGGCTTGCCGCCTCCGCCGGGCGATTCCCCGTGAACAGCGCGATGCGGTCCCAGTGCAGCTCGAAGGCGTAGCTCAGGCGCAGCCGCCGGGTGCCTGCCGGCAATTGGCCGGAGCCCAGCGACACGAGGATGGTCTTGGTGCGCCCGGCCGGCGCGCCGACCACCACCTTCGGGAGGGGTTCCCAGCGGTCCGGGGCCGTCTCCGCCTCCAGCCTGGGGAAGGGGAAGGGCAGTTCGGGATCGTGGCTGCCGGCGATGTTGGCCATGCCTCCGCCGAAGCGCAGCCAACCGCTGAGCGCCAGGGTCAGGCCCGGTGCGTCGGGCAGCGGACCGAAGTCGAGGATCACCGACGTGGGCTCGGCCAGTCCCCGCAGCTGGGGGGCCCGGAGGCGCGGCGAGAAACGTTGCCCGTCCTCCCGGTCCAGCGTCGCGGTCAGGTCCACCCCCTCGCCCGAGCGGGCCGAGCGCAGCGGCAGGCGGCCCGAGAGCACCCGGAGCCCGTGCTTCGGGAAGGGCGGGCCGGGCACCAGCTTGCTGGTCGGATGGACCTCGGTTCCCGGCGGGATGTCCACCCAGCCGAGGCGGGCCTCGTCGAGATAGAGGATCTCCCTCAGTTCCTCGGTCAGCTGCACCGTGTAGCGCCCCTGCCGCGGCACGAAGTCGGCCGTGCCTCCGAGGGCCACCCATTCGCGCGGGTCGGCCACGATGTTGTGGCCCGGCCGGGAGGGCAGGCCCACCGGAGCGGAGCTGAGGATGTCCGTCAGGAACCGGAACCGGGTGCCGTCCCACGCGTAGAGGTAGGGGCAGGAACCCGTGGGGTTCTTCGGTTCGATGAGGTCCACGACCTGCCTGGGGTGAGGCCCGACGCCGAAGAGCGGCTGGGTGTCGGCCCATCGGGCGATGACGGTCTCGAGGTCCTTGTGCCGGCCCACGCCGATCTCCACCGGCTTGCGCTGCACGCTTCGGACGGCCCGCCAGTTGCCTGCGTTGAGCTCGATGCGCAGGCCGATCCCGCTGAAGTTGGAGCGGTTGCCGATGGGGCGGAACTTCACCAGGCCGTTGACGTGGGCGCCGTCGTTGCGCAGGAGGCGCACGCCGCGGCCGTCGAGGTCAATGAGGACGTCGATGTCGCCATCCTGGTCGAAGTCGGCGAACGCCGCGTGCCGCACCGACGCGCCAGACCATTCCCCGAGGCCCAGCGCGGTGGTCTCCTCGTGGAACCCGCGGCGCCCCCGGTTGCGCCAGATGCGCAGGCCGTCGGTGCCCCAGCCGACGAGGTCCAGCCAGCCGTCGTTGTCGTAATCCAGTGCCCGGAGGGCCCGGATGCCATTCTTGCGGGCGGGAATCCGCAGCGGGTCGCGCAGGCCGCCCAGGTGGATGGCGATCGCCGCTTCGGTGACGAGGGCCACGTCGGCCCGCAGGTCGTTGTTGAGGTCGCCGGTCGCCAGGCAACGGGCCACCGGCCAGTCGGCCGGCTGCGTCCCTGCGGCCAGGCCGTCGCGTCGCTGGTTCGAAAGCACCCACGGGGGCTCGCCCCGGCGCGTGAGCAGCACGTCCGGAAGGTCGTCGTTGTTCCAGTCGTCGATCGTCACCGAGGTCACACCGGTCACGTCGAAGCCGTCCCCCGCCGGACCGGGCTTTCGCTCGCGGAAGATCGCCGTGCCGAAGTTGGTGAAGGCCCGCAGGCGCCCCTCCGGAGTGGTCGCCAGCAGGGCCAGCTTGCCGGTGATGTCGATGTCGCCCAGGGCCGCCCCGGTCGCCTTCACGGCCCGCAGGCCCCCGAGGGCCGTGCCGTCGGTGATGAACCCGTTGGTGGCGAACCGCAGCAACTGGGACCCCTCCGTGCCCACGACGATCGCGTCGTCGTACCGGTCGTTGTTCAGGTCCCCCACCACGATGTCCTGGACCGCCCCGACGGCCGACGGCAGCGGATCGGTGCGGGCGGAGAAGGTGGCGTTGGAGTTCCAAAGCAGGTGAAGGCCTCCCTGGTCGTCGGGCAGCAGCACGTCGTTCCAGCCGCGACGGTTGAGGTCGAAGAGTCCGAAGGGTCCCCTCAGGCGACCGGCCTCCGGCCCGAAGGCGCGCGCGGTGTCGTCGGCGAAGCGGATGGCCACGGGATCCGGTTCGGGCTGTTCGAGGGCGAAGGGGGCGAGGATCTCGGTGTATTTGCAGCGTTCGAACAGCGACGGGTTGTCGGCGGCCTGGGGCTTGCCGGCCGAGATGCGCTGATGCTCGGCCAGTTCCGCCGCCGCCTGCTCGCGCGCCCCCTGCCGCAGGTACGCCTGGCTGAGCTGGTAGTGCGCCGACGGGTGGTCCTTGTCGAATTCGAGGACCTCGACGAACTGCTCGGCCGCCTCGGCGAACCGGCCCCAGCCCGCGTAGGCCAGCCCAAGCTGGAAGCTCACCGTGTTGAGGGTCCGGTCCGCCTGCTTGGCCTCGGTCAGGGACTGCACGGCATTGGAGTGGGCCCCGAGCCGGAGGTGCGAACATCCGGCCAGGTAGTGGGCCGCCCCACGGCCCGGTTCCACCTGCAGCGCCTGCCGGGCGTGGACGAGGGCCTCGGACGGCTGGTTGGCCAGCAGGAAGGCGTTGGCCAGGTTGAGGTGCACGTCCGGGTTGGCCGGATTCATCGTCAGGGCCGCGCGGAACGACTCGATCGCGCGCCGGGCGTCGCCGGCCGAGTGGTATCCGCGGCCCGCGTTCATGTGCGCGGCGAACTGGGTGTCGTCGTTCGACGCGCGCTGCGACCACCACGCCATCGCGGCGATGCCGAGGATCATCAGGAAGATGCCCACCACCAGCATCGCCGGCGCGGAGAGGGATCGAATCGGTCGGTTCATGCGGATGGAGCGACCGTACGCCGGAATCCGGAAAAACAACACCCTCTCCCGGGCTCATGACGGGGCCTGGAGAGGTCCGCAAAAGATGACAAATGTAAACCTGCAATTGTAAATAAGTTGACGAGTGTTTACCAAAACGGGGTCCGGGTCCCCTCGAACTCATTCGTGGGCGGTTCCCGGTCCCTGATCCATGCGAGCCGATCCCTCGTCCGATGTCCTTCTGGAAGCGACGGATACCCGCATTGGCGGCGCAGACCTCCGCCCATCCTCCCGGGACAGGATCCGGGATCCGTTGATCGTGGTCCTGGCGCTGGTCGTGGCGTGGGCGCTCCGTGCCCAGGCACCCGGGCCCGGGCCGGTGCCGGTACCGGTGCCGGCCGAACTTCCCCGGGATCCCCGTGGGCCGGGTACGCTCGAGATGGCGCGACGGCTTGCGGATTTCGTCGAGCGGGCCGACCCCATGGAGAACCGGTTCCTTAATCCCGGCCGCATCGGGAGTTACCAGCGGGCTCTGCTCCAGCACCCCTCTCCGGAGGAGGAGCTCCAGACGAGATTCCTGCTCTCCGGGGAACTGCTTCAGGCCAATCGCCTCGGGGAGGCGCTGGACGAGGTGCGGCGCGTCCGGTCGCTGGCGGGGTCCCTCGGCATGCCGATGATCGACGCCAACGACATCAACCTGTCGCTCCGCGAGGCCCTGTGTCACCTGCGCCGCGGCGAGTTGGCCAACTGCCTCAGCAACCACAACGCCGACTCCTGCCTGATGCCGTTGCGGGGCGGCGGCATCTATCGGACCCGGGATGATTCCCTGCTGGCCCGCTCGGTGCTCACCAACCTGCTGGCTCGCCATCCCGACAACCTGTCCGCCCGCTGGCTGCTCAATGTGGCCCACATGACCCTCGGGGAGTATCCCGACCAGGTTCCCCCCCCAGTGGCTCATCCCCACCCACGTCTTTCGCTCGGACCACGACTTCGGGCGCTTCCTCGACGTCGGGCCGAACGTCGGCCTCGCCCGCACCGAGCTTTACGGTGGGGTCGCCGTGGACGATTTCGACGGCGACGGCCTGCTCGATGTCGTCACGTCGTCCATCGGGCTCTCGGACCCGATGCGTTTCTTCCACAACCTGGGGAACGGCCGGTTCGAGGAGCGCACCCGCGAGGTGGGCCTCGAGGGCCTGACTGGCGGACTCAACCTCGTGCATGCCGACTACGACAACGACGGCCGGCCGGACCTCTTCCTGTCGGTGCAGGACGGCCGGAGCCTGCTCTTCCACAACGACGGCCCGAAACCCTCCACGGCCACCGAGAAGGCCCGCTGGGGCTTCACCGAGGTGGCCGAGGCGGCGGGGGTGACCGGCCAGCGATCCACCTTCCCCTGCTGGTCCTTCGACTACGACAACGACGGGTTCGAGGACCTCTTCGTGGCCGGCTACCGCATCCGGACCGTGGGCGAGGTGGTGGCCGACCTGTTGGGCATGGCCAGCCCGGCCGAGCGGTCCCGGCTCTACCGCAACCGGGGCGACGGCACCTTCGAAGACGTGTCGAAGGTCGTCGGGCTGGACCGGGTGCTGCACGCCATGGGCTCGAACTTCGGCGACCTCGACAACGACGGCTGGCTGGATTTCTACCTCGGCACCGGCGATCCCAATTTCGACACGCTCATCCCCAACCGGATGTTCCGGAACGACAGCGGGCGGCGCTTCCAGGATGTCACGACCCGCGGCGGGTTCGGCACGCTGCAGAAGGGGCACGCGGTGGCCTTCGCGGATTTCGACAACGACGGCGACCAGGACGTGTACGAAGACCTCGGGGGTGCCTACCACGGCGACCAGTACCCGAACGTGCTGCTGGAGAACCCGGGCCACGGGAACCATTGGATCCAGCTGAGGCTGGAGGGGCGGCAGGCGAACCGGTCGGGCATCGGCACGCGGATCCGGGTGCGGTGCCGGGGCCCGGAGGGCGAGCGGGTCATCCACCGGACGGGCAACACCGGCGGGAGCTTCGGGGCCAATCCCTTGCGGCTGGAGATCGGTCTGGGCAAGGCCACCGAGGTGAGCGCGATCGAGATCGACTGGCCGGGCAGCCGCACGCGGCAGACGGTGAAGGTACCGAGGGTGGATGCGGCGTATCTGGTTCGAGAAGGAGAGGACGCCGCCCAGATCATCGAACCGAGGCGCTTCGGCTTCGCCCGCACCCCGGCCACCATGGACCATTCGCACCTGCTGCTGCGGCCGCCGCCGCCCTCGCCGAAGTCGTCATCACCCCCGGAGCGTTCTCCCCCGGAGCCTTCGCCGTAGGAACGGCCCGACGCCGGAGCGCAGCCGTGCTCAGATCAGCATCCGGCCCTCGAAGACGAAGGTCGCCGGCCCGCCGAGCCGGACGTCGGAGAATCCTCCGTGGGCATCGGTCTGGAACGAGACGCTCAACTCGTCTCCGCTCTGGACCTGGAGGCGCAGCGGGGAGGCGAAACCCCGCAACCGGGAGGCGATCAATGCGCTGGCGGTCACCCCGGTGCCGCAGGCGAGGGTTTCGCCCTCGACCCCGCGCTCGTAGGTGCGCACCCGGAGGCGTCCCGGGCCGAGCACCTGCACGAAGTTGACGTTGGTCCCCTTGGGCTTGAAGTGCTCATGCCAGCGCAGCTCGGCGCCGCGCTCCTGGACCATCGCCTGGTCGGCGTCGTCCACGAAGACCACGGCGTGCGGCACGCCCGTGTTGATCGAGTGCACCTCGATCGCCCCGGTGCGGGTCGTCACCGTCTCGGACAGGCGCAGGTCATGCGGGGCCGTGAGGTTGATGGTCACCCGCTCGCCCTGGAACTCGGCGGTGATCACCCCGGCGGCGGTCTCGAAGCTCACCGTCGGCCGCGTCCAGCCGGTGACGCGCTGGATGAACCGCGCGAAGCACCGCGCACCGTTGCCGCACATCGCCGCATCCGACCCGTCGGAGTTGGAGAAGCGCCAGGCCCAGTCGGCCTTCCCGGTGACGCTCGGGACCAGGAGCATCAGCCCGTCGGCCCCGATGCCGAATTGTCGGTGGCACAGCCGGGCCACCTGTTCCGGAGTCAGCACGATGCGGGCGTTGCGATTGTCGAGCAGGATGAAGTCGTTGCCGGCCCCGCTCATCTTGTGGAACTCCAGAGTCATGTCGGAGTCGGAGGATAGCCGGCTCCGCAGGGCCGACAAGCGCCGCCGGAGCCCGGGGCCTCCTCCCACCGGGGGCGTTGAGGCTCCGGCCGGCCGGGGTCGGCCATTCCATGCGGCTTGCAGGGGCTTGAACTTCGCGCCCCCGCGACCACGCTTGGCTCATGCGCATCCTCCGCTTTCCCCGGACCATGCAACGCGAGGCCCAACGGTGGCAGAGGCAGGGTCTCCGGGTCGGCTTCGTGCCCACGATGGGGTACCTGCATGAAGGCCACCTGAGCCTCGTCCGGGAAGCGCGGCGTCAGGTTGGCAATCGCGGGATCGTGGTCCTGAGCATCTACGTCAATCCCACCCAGTTTGCGCCGACCGAGGACCTTTCCAAATACCCGAGGGATTTCGCCCAGGATTGCCGCCTGTGCCGCGAGGCCGGCGTGGACGTGATCTTCGCACCCACCGATGCCGACATGTACGCGGGTCGGGATGCCGGCGAATACACGACCTACGTGGTCGAGGAGGGGCTCACCCGGGGCCTGGAGGGAGGCTCCCGCCCCACCCACTTCCGGGGGGTGACCACCGTGGTCGCCAAACTGTTTCATTGCGTCCTGCCTGAGGTTTCGGTGTTCGGGGCCAAGGACTGGCAGCAGGCGGCCGTGGTCCGGCGGATGGTGAAGGACCTGCAGTTCCCGATCCGCATCGTGGTCGCACCCACCACCCGGGAGTCGGACGGCCTGGCGATGAGTTCGCGCAACCGGTACCTGCAACCCGCCGAACGCGCCCAGGCCACCGTGCTGTGGCGGGCCCAGCAATGGGCGCGCCGGGAGGTCCGAAAGGCCCGCCCGATGGGGCGATCGAAGCCGTCCGACGGGTCCCCTGCCGGGGTGCCGGCCGAGGCGCTCCGGCGTGGGGTCGAGGCCCTCGTGGGCGCCTGTCCCGACGCCCGGCTCGATTACGTCGAGTTCATCGAACCAGAGACCCTGAGGCCGGTCGAGTGGGTTCGGCGGGGCTGCCGGATCGTGCTGGCCGTGTTCGTCGGAAGGACCCGTCTCATCGACAATGGCGCTCTCTGAGGGGCCGGAGGGAAACCACAAGACGCCCAGGTTTCCGGAGATCTGGATGGGGAAGATCCCTCGGATCGCGGCAACCCGCAGGGCTCGGGTAGTGGACGATTGAATCCGTCCGAAGGGAGGATCAGAACGGTCGGGTCCGGGGATGAACCCGCGCGCCCAGATCATGGAGTGTCATGGGATTGTCATGGAGGTGTCACGGGAGTCTCCCGACAACGCCCCGGACAGGACCAGGTCCTGATTGGACCGTGGACCGTGGACCGTGGACCGTGGACCGCGCCCGATGGGGCGGAGTCAACCCCCGATGGCCCGGTCGAGGCTGGCCTTGAGGTCCTTCTTGGACTTCAGGCCGACGACCTGCTCCACGACCTGCCCGCCCTTGAAGAGCAGCAGCGTCGGGATGGCCCGGATGCCGAACTGCCCGGCGAGGTCCTGATGGTCGTCGATGTTGACCTTGGCGATCTTCGCCTTGCCGGCGTACTCGGTGGCGAGTTCGTCGAGCACCGGGGCGATCATCTTGCAGGGACCGCACCACTCGGCCCAGAAATCCACCAGCACCGGCTGTCCGGAAGCGAGGATTTCGGTGGGGAAGTTCTGCGAGGTGGCGGTGACGATGTTGGCGGCGGCCATGATGCGTAGGAAGGAAGCCCCGGGGATCTCAGTTGGCTACGAAGAACTGCACGGCCACGGCGGCGATGCCGAGCACCATGGTGGCGAAGGCCAAGCCGAGGTCCAGGCCGCTGAGGCTGGCCGACTTGGCGGCCGGGCGGGCTGCCGGGGCGGCGGCAGCCGGTTTGGCGGCGGCCCCTGCGGGCGCGGCGGCGGCCTTGGCGGCCGGGGAAGCGGCGGGCGCGGCAGCCATGGGAGCCGCCGCAGGCGCCGGCACGGCGGGAGTCGCCGGAGCAGCGACCTGGGCGGGGGACGGAGCCGCCGCGGCCGGGACCCGGATCGACGGGCCACCGGCCGGCTTCGGCGGCAGGCTGATGCGGACCGTCTGCTTCTTCTGGCCGGACGCCTCGGCCGTCTTCGGGGGTTCGGCGGCAGCGGGCGGATTGACCGGAGGCGTGTTTTCGGACATAGGATTGAGTTGGGAAACGCTAGGAATCGGGTTCCGGGGTGTCAACGGGATTGTCCCGCGATTCTCCGGTCAGAAGGCAATTCTTGGGATCGCCGTTCGACTCGCTGCGGGCTTCATTTCCGGACGCGTTCCCTTCAAGCTCAACGGGTGCACAGCAACCCCATTGTCGTGACCGGAGGCGCGGGCTTCATCGGCTCGCACCTGATCGATCGTCTGCTGGAGGCCGGCGAGCGGGTGGTTGCGGTGGATGACCTGTCCACCGGGTCGCGCTCGAACCTGCGTCGGGCCCTCGGCAATCCGCGGTTCTCCCTCATCGAGGCGAAGGTCTCCGAATGTCCGGACCTCGGATCGCTGGTCGAGGGGGCCTCCATGGTCGTGCACCTGGCGGCGGTCGTCGGGGTCGGGCGGGTGATGGAGTCGCCGCTGCGGACGCTGCGGACCAACCTTGGCGAGACCGAGGCGCTGCTCGAGGCCGCCGCCCGGGGGCGGACTTCCGTGCTGCTGGCTTCCACCTCCGAGGTGTATGGGAAAAGCTCCAAGCCGGCCTTTTCCGAGGAGGACGACCTGTTGATCGGTCCGTCGGTCAAGCCGCGGTGGAGCTACGCCTGCTCGAAGCTGATGGACGAGTTCCTCGGCATGGCCTACCTGCGCGAGCGTGGCGTCCCGGTCCGGGTGGTCCGCTTCTTCAACGCGGTGGGCCCCCGCCAGACCGGGGCCTATGGCATGGTCATACCCCGCTTCGTGGAGGCGGCGCAGGCTGGACGCCCTCTCCAGGTGCACGGGGACGGCCGCCAGTCGCGGTGCTTCTGCCATGTGGCCGACTCGGTGGAGGCGGTGTGGCGCCTGATGCGTTGCCCGGAAGCCCTGGGTCGCGTCGTCAACGTCGGCAACGATCAGTCGGTGGAGATCGGCGAGTTGGCCCGGCGGGTGATCCGGTCGACGGGTTCGAGCTCGGCCATCGAGTTCATTCCCTACGAGGCGGCCTACGGGCCGGGCTTCGAGGACATGCGCCACCGGCGCCCGAACCTTGAGTTGCTGGCATCCCTCACCGGGTTCCGGCCCACCCGGAGCCTGGATGACATCCTCCACGACCTGTCGCAGACCGAGGGGGGCTGACCCGGGTGGGTGGCGGGTCATGGGAGGCCGAAGCGGTGGGAGGCCGAAGCGGAACCATGGCCCGACGGGAGGGCGGCGCAATTCCTCCAACTCTGCCGGTGGTTCTCCGGGATGCGCGCTCGAGACGGTTGGAGGAAAAGAAAAAAGGCACCCCGTATTGGGGTGCCTTGGGCTTGGAAGAAAAACTTCCGGAGATCGGTCTCAGTTGCCGGCGGCCGGGAACAGGAAGTTCTGGGCACCGGAGTTGGCGGCGGCGTCACGGACCTGGTCGCGGAGGCGGCCCGAGGAAACCTGCTGCACGGAACCGTCACCCAGCAGCACGTTGCCGGCGTTCTGGTGGATCGTGCTGGTGTAGCCGATCTTGTTCAGGACCGCCGGAGCGATGCCACCGTTGGCGTCGGGGTTCGCGAAGGTGATGTGCTTGGTGGCGAGCTGCGCTTCGGGGATGCCGTTGGTCATGTTGCGGTCGCCACCGAGGATGCTCTGGGGCTGCTCCTCGGTCGCGGTGGTGCCGAGGAAGTAGCTCGAAACCTTCTGGTTGTTGGCGATGGCCAGACGCATCACGCCGACCCAGGTGTTGGAGGCCGTGAAGCGGCTGCCGTCCGAGGGGCAGACCACGATCTTCGGGGTGCTCAGCTCGTTGGACACGGCAGCGAAGGCAGCGGTCACGTTGTTGGAGATCGTGCCGGCGATGACTCCCGCCGCCGTGGCGTTGGGCAGGGCGACGCCGCCTTGGGCGGGATCGACCTGCCAGGGGTAGGCACCGCCGAAGTCGACCGCGAAGGTGCGGAAGGCCAGACCGATGTTCTTGAGGTTGTTGACGCAGGAGATGCGGTTGGCACGGGCCTTCGCCTTGGCCAGTGCAGGAAGGAGCATGCCGGCCAGAATCGCGATGATGGCGATGACGACGAGCAACTCGATCAGCGTGAAAGCGCCAAGACGTTGTTTGCGGAGACGATTCATAGGTTTGTGTGAATTAGGGCTTACGGTGCGGGAGACTCTAGGCAGTCGACCGGGTGTGTCAACGCATTTGTCCGATTTCCGCCGGACGATTGCCGAGGGGGTGGAAGGGCGTTCCGGGGTGGGTGCCAAGATCAAAATGGTTTTATAGTCAAGTCTGAAAACCGTGGATCTCCGAGCAACCTTCGAAGGCGGATGCGGACCGGACCCTCCATCCGTCCGGCAAGGTTCCGGGTCGAGGTTCCGGTCGGTCGGGCTGCAGGTGGTGGTGGGCGGCACCGGTGGAGGTGGGGACCAAAAAAAACCGGGCGTGAGCCCGGGTTTGGAAGGTCTGTCGTGGAAGGCCCGGCGTCGGCGGGTGCCGGCACCGGGACCGCCGGTTCACGGCGTCGGAACCGTCGCGATGGTCTGGAGGATGCGGCTGGCGATGGCGTACGGGTCGCCCTGAGAGTTCGGGCGGCGATCCTCGACATAGCCCTTGTAGCCGTTGTTGACGAAGCTGTGGGGCACGCGGATCGAGGCGCCGCGGTTGGCGACGCCGTAGCTGAACTTGTCGATCGACTGGGTCTCGTGCAGGCCGGTCAGTCGCAGGTGGTTGTCCGGGCCGTACACCGCGATGTGCTCGTTCTTGTACGTGTCGAAGGCCGCCATAAGGGCCTCGAAGTACTCCTTGCCGCCCTTCTCGCGCATGTAGGTGGTCGAGAAGTTGGAGTGCATGCCCGAACCGTTCCAGTCCACGTCCTTGCCGAGAGGCTTGCAGTGGAAGTTCACGTCGACGCCGTACTTTTCGCACAGGCGCATGAGCAGGTAGCGGGCGATCCAGACCTGGTCGGCCGCGGTCTTCGAGCCCTTGCCGAAGATCTGGAACTCCCACTGGCCCTTGGCCACCTCGGCGTTGATGCCCTCGTGGTTGATGCCGGCATCCAGGCACAGATCGAGGTGCTCCTCGACGATCTCGCGGGCGATGTCGCCGACCGCGCGGTATCCGACGCCGGTGTAGTACTCGCCCTGCGGGTAGGGGAAGTTGTCCAGGCCCGGAGGGAAGCCGAGGGGACGGCCGTCCTTGTAGAGGAAATACTCCTGCTCGAAGCCGAACCAGGCGCCGGGGTCGTCGAGGATCGTGGCGCGGGTGTTCGACGGGTGGGGAGTCACGCCGTCCGGCATCATCACCTCGCACATCACCAGCGCGCCGTTCTTCCGGGTGGTGTCCGGGAACACGGCCACGGGTTTGAGCACGCAATCGGAGCTTCGGCCCTCGGCCTGACGGGTCGAACTGCCGTCGAAGTTCCAGAGCGGCAACTTCTCGAGCTTGGGAAAGCTCTCGAAGTCCTTGATCTGGGTCTTGCCGCGGAGGTTGGGGACTGGCTGGTAACCGTCCAGCCAGATGTATTCCAGTTTGTATTTTGCCATGGTGTGAATGGTGATGACTGCAACGAAACGTCCCGGTGCAGCGGGTCAAAACAGCAGGGTGGGTGCCATCGTGTGACCGCCGTGGATCCCTTGGGGGATTGGGCCGAGATCGGGCGACATCCTAGGTGGATGTCCCAAAATCGCATGCTTTTTTTGACACCGAAGGGTCCTTAGGACTGCAGCCTGGTGATCATGGTGGTCAAAAACCACCACTCCTCGCATCGGCCGTTGAATGGCCGGAGATCCCTTGAACCCGGGGCCCCACGGGGCAATCCGGGTTTGCGCGACGGTCATCGCGTCTGCTTGGCGGGGCTGCGTGCCGGGGTTAGCCTCCAGCCGGCAATCATGCTCAAGGTCAAGGACACGCTGCGCTCGTCCGTCTACCTGAGTTTCGATGGACGGGTCATCAAGGCCTACCATGGAGCCGATGCCCTGCGCCGTTTCGAGACCGAGGTGCGCGTGCTCCAGCACCTCGAGCGGCGCGGGTGTCCTTTCGTCCCCCGCCTGCTCGAGGCCAATCCGGCGCTGCCGCAGATCGTCACGACCAACTGTGGTCAAAGGGTTCAGCACCTCGACGCCGAACGGCTGCAGGGGTTGTTCGCCGAGTTGGAGGCCTTCGGGGTCCACCACGACGACGCCGACGCCCGAAACGTCACCTACCGGCAGAAGGATGGCCGCTTCTGCGTCATCGACTTCGAGTTTTCGACCCTCCTCGAGCCGGAGCAGGCCCCGGTTGCCCGCCCGGAACCCATGCATGGAACCCCTGATGCCTGACGACTCCCCAGAACCGGCCATCCGCCGGGTCCGCTGGTCGGGATGCTCCGACCGTGGGAAAATCCGCGCCAACAACGAGGACGCCTTCGTCGGCCTGAGGTTCAACCGCGAGGACCTCGAGCGGCTGGGCCGCGAGGGCGAATCGTCGCTGCAGACCGCCGATTTCGTCTTCGCCGTCAGCGATGGCATGGGCGGAGCCCAGGCCGGGGAGATGGCCAGCCGGATGGCCGTCGAGAAGGTGCCCCGCATCCTCCCGATGGGATTCCGAAAACCCGCCTCAGGTCCGGGGTCGGTCGCCCCGGGCACGCTGTTGCAGGCGCTTTTCCGCGAGATCCATGCGGCCCTCGTCTACCTGGGTGCCAGCTACGAGGAATGCCGGGGCATGGAGACCACCTTGAGTCTCTGTTGGTTCTCGCCCGACGCCGTTCACTTCGCCCATGTGGGCGACAGCCGGATCTACCACCTGCCCGCGGGCGGCGGGTCGATCCGCCAGTTGACCGAGGACGACACCTACGTGGGCTGGCTCCTCCGCCAGGGGCGGATCAACGAGCGCGAGGCCCGGAGCCACCCCCGTCGCCACCTGCTCCAGAAGGCCCTCGGCGGTTCCAACCAGTTCATCGACCCCCAGATCGGCCGCATCCCCTGCAAGCCGGGCGACCGGTTCCTCGTCTGTTCGGACGGCCTGATCGATGGTCTTTACGACGCCCACCTCCTGGAACTGGCCGGGACCGGTGGTCCTGCGGCCCCGATCGGGAACTTGGGTCGCCGGCTGGTCGACGCGGCCATCGCCGGCAGCGGCCGGGACAACACCACGGCCCTGGTCATCGAGGTGGGGGCCTGAGGCCTGCGCCCCGGTGTGACGCTCTGCAGGGCGACGCCGCCAGCGAGGCCGTCCATCGACAAAAAAACCGCGCCGGAAACCCGGCGCGGTTCGAGGTGGGCGGGTGGTCGGGGAAGATCTGGTAGCTCCCCGACACTCCTCAGCCGTGGTAGCCTTCCTCGCCGTGCTCGGCGAGGTCCAGACCGTTGACCTCGACCTCCTCGGTCGGGCGCAGGCCGACGACTGCCTTGACGATGAAGGCGATGATGGCGGTGGCCACGACGCTCCAGACGATGGTCAGAGCCACGGCCTTGATTTGGTTGCCCATCAGCCCGGGCAGCAGGTCCATGCCGCCCTTGCCGAGCACCGAGTTGGCTTTCTCGTCGGCCAGCAGGCCGGTGAGGATGGCCCCAAGGCTGCCGCCGACGCCGTGCACGCCGAAGGTGTCCAAGGCGTCATCATAACCAATCATCTTCTTGAGGAAGGAACAGGCGAGGTAGGGAACCACGCCGGCGAAGATGCCGATGAGCACCGCCGACCCGGCCGTGACGAAACCGCACGCGGGGGTGATGACCACCAGGCCGGCCACGATGCCCGAGCAGAATCCGAGCACGCTCGGCTTGCCCCGGGTGATCCACTCGATCAGCGGCCATACGAACCCGGCGGTCGCGGCCGCGAGGGTGGTGGTGGTGAAGGCGTTGGAAGCGATCGCATCGGCGCCGAGGGCGGAGCCCGCGTTGAACCCGTACCAGCCGACCCAGAGCATGCCCGTGCCGACCATGCAGAGGGTCATGGAGTGCGGGCTCATCGGCTCACGGCCGAATCCCTTGCGCTTGCCGAGGATGATGCAGAGCACCAGGGCGCTCCATCCGGAGGTCATGTGGACCACGGTGCCGCCGGCGAAATCGATCGCCTTGATGGCCGCGTCCTTGTTGAGCGGGCCGCACATCAGACCGGTGGTGGACCACACCATGTGGGCGAAGGGGAAGTAGACCGCGAACATCCACAGGGCCACGAAGACCAGCACCGCCAGAAATTTCATGCGCTCGGCGATGGCACCGATGATGAGGGCCGGGGTGATGATGGCGAAGGTGAGCTGGAACATGGCCCACATGGAGTCGCTGATCCAGTGGTAGCCGGCTCCGACATTGCCCGGTTCGACGCCCTTGAACATCGCGTAGGCCGTGTCGCCGATGATGGCGTTGCCCGAACCGAAGGAGAGGCTGTACCCGACCGCCCACCAGAGGATGGTGACCAGTCCGGCGATGCCCATGCACTGGGCCAGCACCGACAGCACGTTCTTGCGGCGGACGAGGCCGCCGTAGAAGAGCGCCAGACCCGGCAGGGTCATGAACAGCACGAGGGCGGTGGAGGTCATCTGCCAGGCATTGTGACCCGGGCCGGGTCCGGCGATCTTGCTGGAGTAGTTGGTGTTGCCGGCGGTTGCCCGGGCACCGTTGTTGACGTAGGCCTCAAGGTCGGCCAGACGTTCCTCGATGCTGGGATCGGCGGCTTGGGCGTCGATGGCCGTGAAGACCAGCAGGGCGCAGGAAAGGAGGAGCAGGAGCTTTTTCATGGGAGGTGGAAGGGTCGGATTGGTTCTTGGGTTAGTCCTGGGGTTCATCCGGAGGCGTGGTCTGGGATTCAGACCGCCTGATCGCCTTTCTCCTCGGTGCGGATCCGGATGGACTCGGTGACCTCCGAGACGAAGATCTTGCCGTCGCCGATCTTCCCGGTCTTGGCGGCCTTGATGATGGCCCCGGTGGCCTCGGCCACCTTCGTGTCGGAGACCACGAGCTCGATCTTGATCTTCGGCAGGAAATCCACCGTGTACTCGCTGCCCCGGTAGATCTCGGTGTGCCCCTTCTGTCGGCCGAAGCCCTTGACCTCGGAGACCGTCATGCCCTCGATGCCGACGTCGTGGAGGGCGTCTTTGACCTCCTCGAGCTTGAAGGGTTTTATTACTGCTTCGATTTTCTTCATGGTGTGTGGCGTTTCCGGTTGGCGAGGCGGCCTGTTCATGCACCACCTCGGACTGTTGACTCGTGGCCCCGTGCGGCATGGACCGCGCGGGATGCCAAGCTTCCCGCGACCAGACCTCAGAGACTCTGGGAAGGTGGAAGCAACGGGGATGCCACCCATCCGGAAGGCCGGCTTCGGCGGGTGCGGCGAAGGGAAATGGTGGAAATTGGCCGGGGGTTTTCCTCCGGGACCCCAGACCCGCCGGGGTGAGGTGGTTCTTTTTGAGCACGCGGACGAAAAACGGCAGCGGCAGGAACCCTCGGAGCCCGGCCCTGCGGCGATGAACCTCAGGCCCCCGTCCCGACGTATCCGGTGGGGGGCGCGGAAGGCGCCATTCAAGGCCGGGTGGCTGCCGTCGACGGCCCCAGCAGCAGCACCGTGCCGGTGATGATCCCCCATCCGACGAGGTCGAGCCAGATGCCGTGGCGCATCATCGTCCTCAGGGGGATGCACCCGGTGCCATAGGCCATGGCATTTGGACCGGTCGAGACGGGCAGCAGGAAGCCCATGGAGCACCCGAGGCAGGTGGCCAGGGCGGGCTTGAGGGGATCGACCCCCGCGGCCTGCGAGACGGCGATGGCGATCGGCACCACCATGGTGGCCGAGGCGGTGTTGGTGGTCGTCTCGCTCACGAGGATGCCCACCCCGGTGAAGAGCAGCGTCAACCCCACCAGCGAGTGGCTGTGGAAGATCCCGGCGAGGCCTTCGCCGATCCAGCGGGCCAGACCGGTCGAGAACATCAGTTCGCCCAACGTCATGCCCCCGGCGAAGAGCAGGATGGTCCCCCAGTCGATGCCGGCGGCGTCCTTCCAGTCGAGCGCCCGCGCCTCGCCGCCGCGGTCGGCGGGGAGGAGGAAGAGGGCCGACGCGGCCAGGAGGCCGACGATGCTTTCCGGGAGACGGGTCGAGAGCCACCGACCCGCCGGTCCGGCCACTTCGTCCGGCGCGAGGGCCGCGACCAACCCGGGCAGGGTCCACAGGATCACGGCGCCGACGAACACCCCGACCACCCCCCGTTCACCCCGACTCCAGGGACCGAGATTGGTCCGCTGGGTGAGGATCCAACGTCGATGATTCTCGAGCGACAGGGCGGGGAAGGGGCAGTGGCGGCCGAAGTGCCAGACCAGGAACACCGCCAGCAGGATCGCGATGGGCAGTCCCAGGCGCATCCATTGGAAGAAGCCCACCGGGTGGCCGAGGATCCGTTCGATGGCGCCGATCCCGATCAGGTTCGGGGGCGTGCCGATGGGCGTGGCCAGCCCGCCGACCGACGCCGCGAAGGCCGTGATCAGCATCAGGCCCGCCGCATAGGGCGTGGCCCGGTAGTTGACCAGGCCCTGATGGGACCCCAGCTCGGAGAGGATCGACAGGCCGATGGGCAGCATCATGGCGGTCGTGGCCGCATTCGAGACCCACATGGAGATCAGGGCCGTGACCGCCGCGAAGCCGGCGTACAGGCGGACCGGACTTCCCCCGATCCAGGGCACGGCCAGGAGGCTGAAGGCGAACCGGCGGTTCAGGCGGTGCTTCAGCATGGCCTCGCCCATCATGAAGCTGCCGATGAAGAGGAAGATGATGGGGTCGGCAAACGGCTTGAACACCTCCCGGGCCGATCCGAGGCCGGCCACGACGCACAGGGCCGGGGCCAGCAGCGCGGTCGCGGCCAGCGGGATCGCCTCGGTCATCCAGAGGGTGAGGGCCAGCCCGACGATGGCGAAGAGATGCCTGGCCGGGCCGGAAAGCCCGGGCAGCGGCAGGAACCAGAGGACAGCCAGCACCGCCGGGGCGGCGACGAGTCCAACACGGCGGCGCAGGCGTTCGAAGCGCTCTTCCGCCGGCGAGAGGTTGGCGCTCGGGGGGACGTCCTGGAGGGGATCAGACATCGGAGGAGGGTGGTCCTGCAGGGGGGTGGGATGGCGGCGTCCAGGAGAGGGCGGGCGACGGGGCCGCCTGTCAACGCGGCGCTCCGAAGCAGTACACGTGGCCGTCGTCGCAACCGATGACGACATGGCCATCGACCACCGCCGGCGAGCTCTGCACCGGCTGGCCCAGGTCGTAGGTCCACCGCTCCGTGCCGTCGGCCAGCGAGACGAGGTAGAGCCGGCCGTCATCGGAGCCCACGACCACGCGGTCGTCGGCCACCACGGGCGAACTCTCCACCTTGCCCCGGGTCTGGAAGGTCCACACGGCCTTCCCGTCGGCCCGGTTCACGCAGTGCAGGCGCTTGTCGCGGCTTCCGACGAGCACCCGGTCGGCCGTCACCGCCGGCGACGACATGAAGGGGAACGCCCGGTCGCGGTACTTCCAGAGAATCCGTCCCTCCTCGACGTCGACGCAGAGCAACTCGTTCTCGTAGTGGCCCACGAAGAGCAGGTTGCCCTCCATCGCTCCCGAGGCGGCGATGTAGGCCCCGGCCTCGATCTCGCGCTGTTTGCGGCCGGAGACGACATCCACCACGTGGACGATGGCGTCGCAGCCGCCGAAGGCCGTCCGCCCCCGGGAGATGGCCGGCGACCCGTTGATGTAGTTGCCCGTCTCGTAGACCCAGTTCGACTTCCCGGTCCCGGCCTCGAAGCTGTGGAGGCGGAAGTCATACCCGCCGACGAGCACCTGGGCCCCGCCGCCGTTGGTGCCGGGGATCCAGTTGGCGCTGCTCTTGATCTTGTCGTCGAACCCCCGGCTCCAGACCTTGGTCCCGGTCTTAGCGTCGAGGGCGAAGAAATTGGTCAGCGTGTCGCCGATGTACACGCGGCCGTCGAGGACCAGCGGGGAGGCCTCGACCGCCCCGCCGGTCTGGAAGCTCCATGCCCGGGTCCCGTCGGCGAGCGAGAGGCAGACCACGTTGGAATCGGCCGATCCGATGAAGACGGCGCCGTCGACAATGGCCGCGGTGGCGCTGACGGGGCCGCCGGTCTTGAAGCGCCACTTGAGCACGGGTTTGTCCGGCAGGCGCGCCGGGCTGACGCCGCTCTGGGCGGGATCACCGCGGAACATCGGCCATGACGTCGCCGTGGCGGCATGGACCCGGTCAAGACCGCAGGCCAGCAGCAGCAGGCAGGCGAGGAGACGATTCATCGATGCCAAGGTTCGACGAAGGCCTTCGGAAGGCAACCCTCGTGATGGGGCTCAACAGGGACAGTCGGGGGGGCTGGGGAAAGGGGGGTGGGCTTGGCAACACCGGCCTTCCTCCGAGGGTCGATGGCGCCTACCGTGCCGGGGTCGTCATGGCGTCCGACCTGTTGCCCGATTCGATCCTCATCCGGCCCGACATCCTCTGCCGGCTCGATTTCCCGGCCCTCTTCGGCAACGGGGCCCCGGTCGAGTTGGAGCTCGGGGCGGGCGACGGGTCCTTCCTGCTCCGGTACGCCGAGGCCCATCCCGGGAGCAATTTCCTCGGGGTCGAGCGCCTGTTCGGACGCCTTCGCAAGATCGACCGCAAGGGGCGCCGCCTCGGGTTGGGAAATCTCCGGGGCCTTCGCCTGGAGGCGACCTACCTGCTGGACTGGATGATCCCTCCGGGCTCGCTCTCGGCCCTCCACGTGTACTTTCCCGATCCCTGGCCCAAGAAGCGGCACCACCATCGGCGGTTGATCAACCCGGCCTTCGCGGCGTTGGCCGCCAAGGCGCTGCGACCGGGCGGTCGTTTCCATTGCCGGACCGACGACGCCTCGTACTTCGAGCAGATGCTGGAGGTCTTCCACGGGGCCTCGGAGCACTTCGTCGCCGGCCGGGAGCCGGAGGGCCTGCTGGAGGTGAAGACCGATTTCGAGCGGTTGTTCAATGCCGAGGGAATCCAGACCCGGCACGCGACCTGGGTGCGGCGCTGATGCGGGGGCTGGTCATGAGTGCCTCGCCTCGAACCGCCTTGCTGATCCGGAACCCGGCCTCGGGCTCCTCCCGGGAGCAGGCGTTGCGGTTGGAGCGTTTCCTGGACCGGTTGGCCCAAGGCGGGGTGCGTTGCGAGGTGCGGGTCACCGAGCGACCCGGCCACGCGGTGGAGTTGGCCCGGAGGGAAGTCGTCGCATCGGCCGGATTCGACTGCGTGATCGCCGCCGGCGGGGATGGCACGGTGCATGAGGTGGCCAGTGGGCTCATCGCCGGAGGCTCTCGCGTGGCGCTGGCGGTGGCCCCTTTCGGCCGCGGCAACGACATCGCCCAATTGGTCGGCGTGTCCGGAGCCGGCCTGCCCGACGATGAGGCGGCTCTCCGGGCCATCCTCGAGCCCCGGCCCGTGACCCTCGACACGATCCGTGTGAGTTGGCTCCGCAGAGAGGGGGCCGATGGAACGGGCCCCGGCGGGGAATCGCTGGAAATGGTCCGCCACGCGATCCTCTTCGGTGGGGTGGGATTCGTGGGCGAACTCCTGAGGCGGACCACGCCGGCCACCGTCCGCTGGTTCGGTCCCCGCTGGTGCTACTCGGCGGGGTTCTTCCGGGCGCTGTTCTCGTTCCGGCCTCCGGTGTTGAGGGTTCGATCAGAGGAGGGCCAGGAGGTGCTGCCCCACGCCGTGGTGGCCCTGGCCGGCAATGCGCCCTTCGCCGGCGGCGGACTCATGCGCATCGGCCCCGGGGCCTCAATGACCGACGGCCTGATGGAGTTGACTCTCATCGAGGCGGTGGGCCGCCTGGAGTTGGCCCTGCAGTTCGTGCGCCTCCTGCGCGGCACCCATGTCCGTCACCGGAAGGTGCGCTTCTTCCGGGGCCGGTGGCTGGAGGTGTCGGCCGATCCGGAGCAACCCCTGGCCTTCGATGGCGAGCTCCTGGGGACCAGTCCGGTGCGCTTCGAGGTGGCTCGCCGGTCCCTGACCCTGCTGACCGGGCCGGGCTCACGGGTGTGACCCCGCACGATCAACGGCCCGGCAGGTGGCTGCGGAAGAGGTCGGCGACCTCCGCTGCGCCGGTGTCGTTGAGGTGGTCGTCGTCGGTGTAGAAGAACCGGCGGCCCTCGGCATAGCGCACCGATCCGTCGTCCCGCCGGAACCGGGAGGCGCTGTCCACGATTCGGACCTTCGGGAACCGCTCCGCCATCCGTTGCAGGATCCGCTCGCTCTGCCGTCGGTACGGTTCCCGCGCGTCGGCCGAAATGCGCGGCAGTTCCTCAGCCCCCCCGCGTCGCCAGTGCACCCCGGCGCGGAGGTTCTCCTTCTCGCCGATGCGCAGCACGGGAACCTGCGTCACCAGGACCACCCGACCCACCCAGGGGGAGACCTCCTCGAGGAAGGTCGCGAGATCCCGTTCCAGGTCCTTGTCGGCCCAGGCGTCCCAGCGGTCGACCACGAAGAGCGTCTCCGGCCGCCACTCGCGCAACCAACGCCGCCGGGCCTCGTCGAACGCCGCGCCGTCCTGTCGATTCGGGAAGAGCGCGCTGCCCGTGTTGAGGAACAACGCCGGGATGCCATTGCCCGCGCCGAGGAACGAGACCGGGAGGCGGCGTTCGCGGCACAGGTCGTCGATGAGCTTCGAGTACATCAGGGCGTGGGAACTGCCCATGACCACCACGCGGGGCGTCGCCGTCTGGCCCGAGGGGCGGATCCCGCCGGTGCGCCACGGCTCCGGCGGCTGGTCGGCCGGCGGAACGGGAATGCGGCAACCCCAGTAGCGGGGCGCTTCGCTCCAGCGTGGATCCTGGGGACTCGAGCCATCGTAGAGGCGACCCGAGAAGGTCATGGCATCGAATCGTCCCAGCGGATCCACCGGAGCCTGACGACGCCAGGACAGCCCGCACAGGGCCGCGGTGAGGGCCAGCCCGGTGGCGAGCCAGGCCAATCGCCGGGGACGAGGCCAGCGCGCGTCGCGGAAGGGGGTTTCCACCCGTCGGTAAGCCACCCAGGCCGCGCACAGGCTCAGCACGCCGCCGGCCGCGGCACCGGCCGTCTCGGGCCAGTCGTGGTCGTTGGCCAGGAGTCGGCCCAGCACGATCAGGGGCCAGTGCCAGAGGTAGAGCGAATAGGACCTCAGCCCCAGTCCGACCAGGGCGGGCCACGACAGCGCCCGGGTCAGGAGGTGGGCCGGATCGCGGAGGCTCGCCAACACCCCGGCGGCACCGACCGTCGGGATCAGGGCTACGGCCCCCAGCGACGAATCGGCATGCGGCACCACCACCAGGCTGCCCAGCAGCATCGCCAGGCCGACCCACCCGACGGCTGGCGGGAGGTTCCGGGCTCGGGCCGACGACCGAAACCACTGGGCCGCCACCGCTCCGAGCAGGAGTTCCCAGGCCCGGGTGGGGAGCAGGTAGAAGGTTCCCGAAGGGTGGTGTCGCGAGCCATGGATCCAGAGGGCGAGGCTGAGGATCGCGGGCACGGCCAGGGTGCCCAGGTTGAGCCAGCGGCGCCGGTGCAGCACGAAGACCCAGGCCGGAAAGAACAGGTAGAACTGCTCCTCGATGCCCAGGCTCCAGAAATGCGTCAGCGGCGCGCTTTCGGCGGCATCGCCCCAGTAGCTGCCCAGGTGTCGCCAGACGAAGACATTGGACAAGTTGGCCAGCGTGAAGAGCCCGTGCAGCCCCGGTTGGATGGCGGAATTGGGGGGCAGGCACAGGTTCCAAAGCACCAACGTGGCGAAGAGCGTCAGCGCGGCGTTGGGCAGCAGCCGAAGCACCCGGCGCAGGTAGAACTCCCGGAAGGAGAATCGGCCGGACTCGAGGTCGGCCGTGACGAGGCCATGGATGAGAAACCCCGACAGCACGAAGAAGGCGTCGACCCCGAGGAATCCGCCAGGCAGCAGCGGCGGGTGGAGGTGGAAGAGCCAGACCCCCAGGATGGCGATGCCCCGCAGGCCATCGAGGGCCGCATTGTAACCGGGTTTGCGCTGGGGTTCCGGCATCGGGAGGAGGCTCCGGGCGACGATCGTGGAGTCCGCGCTCAGCGGCCCTTGCCCTCGCGGCGTTGGAGCTCGCGCAGCGGCCGCCAGCCGATGCGGACGATCTTCTCGCGTTCCACCAGGGCCTTGAGGTCGGCGTCGCGGGTGAAGGCCTCGAATTCCTCGGTGCGGGTCTTCCAGCTGCCGGTGACGGCCTTCAACTCGTCGGTGGCCATGCCGGCATGGATGTAAAGCTCGGTGACGCCCGGCTTGAGGCTGGCCAGCTTCCGCATCCAGAAGCCTTTCACGTCCTTGGGCTCGTCCTTCAGGTCCTCGTAGACGAAGTCGTCGGGGAACACGATGCCCTGGGCGGCGAAGGCGGCCCGTTGGCCGGGTCCGCCCATCTTCTCCAGCGTGGCCTGGGAGGCCATGCGGACCGGCAGGTCGAACTCCACCGCCAGCTTGAGGTATTGCTCCACGTAGGCGGCGTTGAGCTGGAGCGTGCCCATGTGGGAGTCGAGGTGGGTGACATCGACGCCGGCGGCGAGGGCCGTGCGGATCTGGGCGCGCGACTCGAGGTAGGCCTCCTGCGGAGTCCCTTTGGCATCGACTTGCTGCACGGCCTGCCAGAGGTATCCGTCGGGGTCGATCAGGCCCGGGACCTCGGACCGGGAGGCCACCGGGCCCCAGCGGTAGAACCGCCATTCCGAGGTCTGGGTCAGGTGCAGGCCGAAGTCCTTCTCGGGGTGCTTCCGGGCGTAGTCCACCATCTCGGGGAACCAAGGGCAGGGGACCATCAGGGTCGCGCTGGTCATCAGGCCCTTCTCGCGGCACTCGATGGTGGCGAGGTTGGCCGTATGGCACATGCCGCAGTCGTCGCCGTTGACGATGAGGAGCCTGGTGTCGGCCGGGTACCCGAGCCGGACGGCCAGCGGGGTCTCGGCCCGGGCCGAGGTGTGGCTGCCGATCAGACCGCAGGCCAACCCGAGCATCGCGGTGAGGGAGGGGATCCAGCGCATGATCTGGAGGTCGTACCCGGGTGCGCCCGCTTAGGACAGCGGATTTGCCACCGGATTCGCATCCGCTGCGAGGGCAGGGGCGGGAGGGTCAGGCCGCCGGGGCTTCCAGGGCTTCCACCCGCGATCGGGCCATGGCGACCCAGTGGGGCAATTCTCCGACGCGAGCCAACCGGTGCGGATGGGGCTTCAGGCCTTCAGGCGCGCCGCATCCAGGTGGTTCTTGTAGAAGTCGTCGAGCGGAAAGCACCCGCTCACCAGGCCGTTGCGCGGACCGGTGGTGCATTCGCTGAAGGTGCGGCAGACCTGGCGGCGTTGCAGGGGGCGTCCGGCGAGCACGTCGGCGGGCAGGTCCGGGTAGCTCAAAACCATCCGCCCCAAGCCCACCGAATCCACGCGGCCGGCAGCCACCTGGGCCGAGGCGACGTGCGGCAGCCACTCCTGCAGGTAGGTGTAGGCCGACCCCACCATGATGAGGTTCGGGAATCTCGCCTTGGCCTGCGCGACCGCCTCGATTTGGCGGGCCACGCCGACCAGCGGATCCTCGGGCGGCAGGTAGCCGTCGCTCGGTGGCGTCATGGCTGGACGCTGGAGGTGCGGGTTGTAGTAGGGGCTGGCCGCCGTGAGGCAGACCAGGCGGATGCCCAGGTCCTCCAGCAACTGCAGGAAGGCGAAGGGTTCGCCCAGATCGGCCTCGAGCGGGTTTTCCGGGTTCGCGCCAAAGGCGTGCACGTAGCGCCCGGACCACGTCATCGGGACTCCCGTGCCGTCGGGGCCCTTCTGGTAGGGGAGGCTGTCGAAGAGGCTCAGTCGGACCCCGATGGCCAAGCCTGGGGCATCGCGCCGGATGCCGGCCACCAGGTGGGTGAGGAACCGGGTCCGGTTCGCGAAGGAGCCCCCGTAGCGGCCGGGCCGGGTGACGGCGGAGAGGAACTCGTGGCCCAGGTAGCCGTGGCAGTGCTTGAGGTCCACGAAGTCGAAGCCCGCCCGCCGGGCCCGCACGGCCGCGGCGACCATGTCGGCGATGAGGTCGTCCACCTCGGAATCGGTCAGCATCGCGCGGTCGTCGGTGATGCCGAAACGGGCGTCGAGCAGCGGATGGCGGTAGGCGATTCGCGGCTCCAGCCGGGTCTTGTCGTTGGGCCGGGCGAAGCGGCCGGAGTGGGTGAGCTGGAGGCCGACGAGCAGGTCCCGGTCGGTCCCGTGCCGCTCCCGGTGGGAGGCCGCCAACCCGGTGCGCAGCGACTCGATCTCGGGCAGGTTGGCCTCGGAGAGCACGAGTTGATGCGGGTTGGCCCGTCCATCCGGTCGCACCGCGACGGCCTCGCCGCCCCAGATGAGCTTGGCCCCGCTCTGCCCGAAGCGTTGCCAGCGCCGGCGGACGAGGTCGGTGGGGCGACCGTCACCGGTGCCGTCCCAGCCCTCCATCGGCAGGATGGCCCACCGGTTGCCGATGGGCTTCGGGAGGCCCGGACCCGCCGGGATGGGACTGGCCAGCACGTTGGGCTGCGGCAGGTCATCGACGGGCAACGGATGACCCGATTCGGCGAACCGTTGGCGCAGCGCCTCGGCCGTCTTCACGGTGGCGGGTTTCGGGAACCGGAACGCGGTCGGGGAGGGCATGGTCGGTCGGGTCTGGGAGGCGGGGTTCAGCGCAGCAGCAGGGCGGCAACGAGCAGGAGGATGCCGCCGATCAGTCCAGCGGCAACGTCATCCAGCACGATGCCCCATCCTCGGGGAAGGTGTTGGAGCGGGCCGATCGGCCAGGGTTTGGCGATGTCGAGCCCCCGGAAGACGAGGAAGGCCGCCACCCACCACGGGGCCGCGGCGGCGATGGTGAGATCCCGTGGAGCAATCCATCCCAGCAGCACTCCCGCCTGGAGCGGCAGCAGCGTCAGCGGCAGCGCCACGATCTCGTCGAGGACCACCGACCCGGGATCGGGCCGCCCGAGCAGGGATTCGGCCCGGGTGCAGACCGGCACGGCCCCGAGGATCGCCCCCACGGCGGCGGCGGCGGCCACGCCCGGAGGCAGCTTCAGCAGACCATAGGCCCAGAAACAGCCCACGAGGCTGCCCCAGGTTCCCGGACCGGGTCGCAGGCGGCCCGATCCGAAGCCCTCGGCCAGCCACAGCGTGCCCCGGTCGGAAGGTCGCATCGTGGATGGGAGCCTAGGCGCCTGGACCCCGGCCTGTCGCGGTCAAAGCGGGGCATTTCCTCGGGCCGGGGCATCTCCATCGGCCGCATTTGGGCGGGAAAAAAGCGGGCGCCTTGCGGCGCCCGCCTAACCCAAACAACCAAACTAATCCTCCTCTACCGGTCGGCCTTTTGGGCATCCCGGAACGAGGGCCCCCCTCACGTCGTTGCGGCGGTTGAAGGGTCCTCTGGAGAACCAACGAGTCGAGCATGACATCGGCACGGCGGCCTGCCAGAGGTTTTTTCGGGGCCTTCGCGGCCCCCCCCCGGGAGGCGCCCGGGCCTGGGTCCGTCGGGTGGGGTGACCCGTTGGCGGTCGCACCGGGGTCGTTTCCGGGCTTTCGTTGTGCGGTGCGAACGGGTTCTATTTCCGGCATGAGCCTTCGGTTCCTTGCCTTGGTCATCTCGGTCGTCCTTGGGGTTGGTGGACTACGGGCCCAATCGGTGCCGCAGTGGATCTGGGGGCCGGCCGGCGCTGAGAACGAGACCCGCTTCTTCCGGCGTACCTTCACCGTGCCCCCGGGCGCCATGGGTGGCGAGGTGGTGATCGCGGCCGACGACGAGGCGGAGGTGTCCATCAACCGCCAGCGGTTGGGTGCCAACAGCTCCTCGCAGAAACCCTCGCGCTTCAAGATTCGGTCGGTGGTCCGGGGTGAGAACGTGCTCGAGATCCGCGCCAGCAACCGCTCGGGCGGCGCCGGCATCCTCGCCCGGATCGAGTTCCTGATGCGCGATGCGCCGCGGGTGGACCTGTCCAGCGACGGCACCTGGGAGACCTCTCCGGATGGGGTGTCGGGCTGGACCCGCGTGCAATTGCTCGGCCCGGCGGGAACGGCTCCCTGGGGCCCCGTCGCGCTCGATCCGGTGGCCACCCCGGTCGATGCCATCCAGGTCCAGGAGGGATTCCGCCTGGAACTGGTCCACAGCGCCCGGCCGGGTGAGGGTTCCTGGATCTCGATGACCCGGGACGACCAGGGACGCCTGATCGTCAGCCCGCAGGGGTCGGAGCCCCTCCTCCGGTTGACCCTCGACCAGGGCCGGATCGCGAAGATGGAGCGCCTGCAGACGCAGGTCGGGGGCGCCATGGGCATCCTCCACGCCTTCGGGTCCCTCTACCTTAACGGGCGCGGGCCCGAGGGGTATCACCTGTACCGGATCCGGGATGCCGATGGCGACGGCACCTACGAATCCACCGAGGTGCTGCACCGTTGGAAGGGTAGTGCCGGAGAGCACGGTCCCCATGCCCTCGCCAAGGGTCCGGACGACCGGATCTACGCCGTGGCCGGCAACTTCACCGACGTGCCGACCGACCTGTCGACGAACTCGCCGGCCGCCCATTATGCCGAGGATCTCGCCATGCCCCGCCAGGAGGATGTCAACGGATTCGGCGCCGGGCGCAAGCCACCGGGCGGGTTCGTGCTGAGCGTCGACCGGGACGGCCGGGATGCCCGCCTCTTCGCGATCGGCCAGCGCAATGCCTACGGCATCGCCTTCCATGGCGACGGCGAACTCTTCGGGTTCGACTCGGATCATGAGCGGGACTGGGGCACGCCCTGGTACCGACCCTCGCGCATCCAGCACCTCATCAGCGGCTCCGACCACGGATACCGGGAAGGCTCCGGCAAATGGCCCGACTACTATGCCGACTCGGTTGCCCCGGTCGTGGACGTCGGCATCGGGTCGCCGACCGGGTTGCGCGCCGGCAGCGGAACGGCGTTCTCCTTTCGGTACCAGAAGGCCCTCTTCGGCCTGGACTGGGTCTTCGGGCGCCTGATCGCCGTGCACCTAGAGGAGCGGGGTGCCGGTTACACCGGCCGGGTGGAGACGATCTTCAAGGGGCAGGCGATGAACCTCACCGATCTGGAGGTCGGACCGGACGGGGCGCTCTACTGCATCACCGGAGGGCGTGGCACGCAGTCCGGGTTGTACCGGTTGACCCATGTCGGCGGCGGCTCCCCGGCATCGTCCGGCGTGGCCTCCTCCCCCCAAGCCATCGAGGCCCGTGCCGAGCGCCGCCGTCTCGAGGCCGCCCATGGACGGGTGGATCCGGCCTGGATCGCCTCGGGTTGGTCCCGCCTGGGCTCTCCCGACCCGCTGATCCGGCATGCCGCCCGGATCGCGCTGGAGAGCCAGCCTGTGGCCGCCTGGGCCGACAAGGCCCTGGCCGAGGAGGATCCCCGCATCGGTCTCACCGCCCTGCTGGCCCTGGCCCGCTGTGGCGATGCCAAGCAGCAGGTGGCCCTGCTCCAGGCGCTGGGCCGGTGGCCGCTCGATTCCCTCGATGCCGGGGCGTTCCTGACCAAGCTGCGTGTCATCGAGGTGGCGTTTGCCCGGCACGGCATCCCGACGGCCATCCGTCCGATGGCCATCGAGAAGCTGGGCCGGCAGTTCCCGGCCGCAGATTGGGAACGCAACCGCGAGCTTTCCCAACTGCTCGTCGCCCTCGGCGATGGCGGGGCCGTGCCGAAGATCCTCGACCTGAGGGATGCCTCGAAGACCTGGCAGGAACAGTTGCACTACACGGTCGTGCTGCAGGGCATGACGGCGGGTTGGACCCCGGAACTGCGCCGGCGTTACTTCACCTGGTTCCGCCAGAGGCCCTCGGGACTGGGTTTCCTGCCGGCGTCCTATTCCCGATGGTTTCTCGACGTGGACCAGCAACCCAATACCGGCTCCGGATTTGAACCCCTGGTGCAGCGCATCGGCCAGCGGGCCGTTGCGGCCGTGCCGGACTCCGACAAGGCGATGGTTTCCCAGGTCCTCAACGGCAAGGCCGGGACGCCCCCGGCCGTGGGCGCTTCGACGCCGCCGGCGACCCCGGCACCGGCGCGGCGGCCTTCGGGCAACCGGACCTGGAAGTTCGACGACCTCGCCGATGTCCTGGGGAGCCCCCTGTCCGGGCGCAATTTCGCCCGTGGGGAGCAGGTGTATCACGTGTCCCAATGTGCGGCCTGCCACCGGTTCCAAGGGGCCGGCGGCGTGGCCGGCCCGGAGTTGACCGGGGTGTCGAAGCGCTATTCGCGGGCCGACCTGTGGCGCTCCATCGTCGATCCGAGCGCGGTGGTCTCGGAGCAATACCAGGCGACCACCTTCGGCCTCAAGGACGGGCAGGAGGTCACCGGGCGGGTGCTGGAGGAGTCGCCCACGGCGATCGTCGTCCTGGTGGACGCCCTCGCGGACCGCAGGGTCACCGTGGATCCCGGGCAGATCCGGTCGCGGGCCGCCTCCAAGGTCTCGTCGATGCCCGAGGGGTTGCTCTCGGCGTGGTCCCGCGAGGACGTGCTCGACCTGCTGGCCTACCTCGAGTCGGATGGCCGCCCGGACAGCCCGATGTTCAAGCCGCGTTGAAGGACTTCCACAGGATGTGGACGACCCAGAGGCAGATCATGGCCCCGGCGCCGGCCACCTTCACGGCGGTGCCCGCCATCAGGCCCAGCGCGGCCCCGAGACCGGCGTTGCCCGCCTCGTTCCAAGGGCGTCCGCCAAGCCATTCCCCGGCGATGGCCCCGAGCAACGGGCCTGCGATCCAGCCGATCGGCGGCCACCACAATCCCAACAGGCCGCCCACGAGGGCACCCGCCATCCCGCGCCAGGTGGCTCCGAGGCGCTTGGCCCCGTAGGTGGCCGCCGCGAAATCCAAGGCCGACGAGATGGCCGCCATGACCACGAGGGTGACCAGCACCCAGAGCGAGGCTCCACGATCCCCCAGAAAGCCCCGGTGGGCCAGGGCCGCCACCGCGATCAGCGGCGTCCCGGGCAACCCCGGCAGGATCGCCCCCGCGAACCCGATGAGCATGACCAGCAGGGTCAGGGCGAAGGCGGTGATCTCGTGGGCGTTCATGGGAGGAGGAACATCGAGCTCCCCCCAAGGAAAGCCCAGTCGGGCACCGTTGTCAGTCCCGCAAGGTGCGGCCTCCGGACCAAGTGGACCCAAATCACCGCCGGGAGCTTGGCGCCGCCGAAAAATGAAGTCGGCCCTTGACGGAACGGAGAACTCGGCTAACCTGAGGTCGTTCTTTGTACCGCGTTTGACAGAAAGTCTGGAAAGAGACTCAGTTTGGAGGCTGCCGAAGGGGTTACCTTGGAAGGCTTTCCAAGGCGATTGCGCAGCGTCTCTTTCCGACGGGACTGAAGTTTTGGTGCTTGAGTCAGTTGGTGATGCTAGGAATTGGTCGTGCTTGGAATTCCTGACGCTTAGAATTAGGAGCGTGGTTTGACGGAATCAGATAATTTGATTCCGGTCGGCCACGCAGTGATCGTTCTGTTACGGTTGTTTTACGAGGAATTCGGAAAGATTCATTGGTTATAAATTCGAATGCCGAAGAAAACAGCTTCAAAACAGAACGGTCAATCCCACGGATTTAGACCTTAGGTTTTTCGAACTCACAGGAATTCATTTCCCAAGGGCCTAGAATCCGAAAAGTTGTGGATCCGAAGAGTTGTAGAACCAAGCGTGTCAATTCGGATGGTTTGACCAAAAATGAAATCACCGTCTTACAACCGTCTCACCCTCGTGAGACGGTTGGCTCACAAAACTCACGCATCGCTCGTTTTCTGGGGTGTCGTTGTTCAACAACCCAGAATCTCCACTAAGTCCTACTGAACTGATTCTGATTATTCCCCGGGGCGTACGGTCATCCTCTGACTGGCGCCCCGGTTTTTTTATCCCATCCACTCCCTCCTCGGCCCCGCGACATGCCTTGCCGATCCATTTCGGCGTCGGCGGCCCCGTTTCTTTTCGCGGCATCCTGACCCTCGGGCGCTCCCGGACGGGCGATGCTCCCGGAGTCGTCTCACGATTCGGTGCCTGTTCCGGCGACCGAGGTTCCCCGCCGGTGGTTCACGGGCTGTTGAAGGCGCTCCGGTAGATCGAGGTGCTGGGGCGGGCCTGGGTGTCCTCGGCCTTGCCGCTCGTTCCATCGGCGAGGCCGAAATGCCATGCGCGCAATTGCTTGGCCTTCCGGTATTCCGCATGACCATCCACGAAGGCGAGGTTGCCCCCGAAGGAGTGCACATTCGAGTAGAGCTCGCTCTTGCCGCTGTCTCCGTCATGCCAATAGGTGTACTGAGTCGCGGTCCCCAGGCCGAAGTCCGATGCCACGGCCGGTCGCAGGGCGGTGAAGCTCACTAACCACAGGCACTCCTGGAGGAAGATCGTGTCGGAGGGGTTCGGGATGACGCTCATCGGCAGCTCCATCACGACCGAGTTCGGCAGGTAGCTGGCGGCACTCACCGCCGTCGGCCGGATCTCCGCCGGGTCCGCCTTCTTGGCCGACGAACAGATGTAGACCTTGGAGCTGGATCGAAGGTCCCCCTGCAGGTAGGTCGAGATCGCGTAGAGGCAGTTGTTTTTCCAGCCGGTGGCTTTCGGGTTCATGAAGTCCAACACCTGCGAGGCCTTCGGCGGGAGCCTCTGGTGGTCCGATTCGTAGAGCGTCAGGGCCAGACCCACCTGTCGTTGGTTATTGAGGCAGGAGATCTGTTTGCCCCGTTCCTTGGCCTTGGCCAAGGCCGGAAGGAGCATGCCGGCGAGGATGGCGATGATCGCAATCACGACCAGCAATTCGATGAGAGTGAAGCCGGCGGAAGGGTTTTGTGAGGTTCGCATGGGTGATTCCTGGATCCGCTGTGGCCTGCGGAGGTGTCTGGGATCCGCGGCGGTCGTCGGCGGGTTTTTCGGGCAAGGGTCTCCCGGAGTGAAGACCTTCCGACGCCGCCGCAGGTGCGGACAATCGCCTTGGGAGGCCATGCTTTTGGGAACTGATGCGAGGCTATTCTGCGGGCGATCCTCGGGCAATCTTCAATCCAGCCTCGCCTGCAAGTCGGCGAATCGTCGTCGCCGTGCCGCTCCGGCACCCACCGCTACTTCGGCAGCCGGCAGGTGTCCGCTTCGGACGGGCTGCATCGGTGCTTTGCCTCGCATCCCGGGAAGGGCCATGATCTGGGCGTTCGATGCGTCGTCTTGTGTCCAAGTGCGCCCTCGGTGGGCTGTTGGTCGGGCTCGGTCCCGACGGGTTGGCTGCGGCGACAGACGGGACCACGGCCGCACCCAACGCTCCGGTCACGGTCTCGGCCGCGTCGAAGGATCTCCCGAGGGCCCGCATCCATTCCGTCTCCGATGCTCGGGCCACCTCGGCCTTCATCCCGGAACCCTCGATCGTGCGGGGTCTGGTGGATCGCGGACTCATGGCCCTGTCGGGCAAGACCAATCTCACGGCCGCCTGGAGGGTCTGGGTCCAGCCCACCGACGTGGTGGGTTTCAAGGTGCTCTCGGCCCCCGGGGCGCTCACCGGCACCCGCCCGGCCGTCGTCGAGGCGTTGGTGGATTCCCTGATTCGATCCGGGCAATCCGCCTCGAAGATCGTGATCTGGGACCGGCAGGCCCGGGATCTCAAGGCATCCGGGTTTCAGACGCTGGCCGATCGGTTGGGCATCCGCTGCGTGGCCACGACCGACGCCGGTTGGGATGGCCTCCAGTTCTACGAGTCGGCCGTCCAGGGGAAGTTGGTGTTTGGTGATCTGGAGTTCGGCAAGGGCGACCGGTTTGCCGTCGGCAGGCGCTCCCACGTCTCGAGGCTCCTGACCAAGGAGGTGACCCGCATCATCCCGGTGACTCCCATCCTCACCCACCATTCGGGCGGCATCTACGGGCACCTGCTGTCGCTGGCCTTCGGCTCGGTCGACAACATGTACCGCTTCGAGTCCGACCCGGGCCGAACCGAGGAGGCCGTGCCCGAGATCTGCGCCCTCGACGACCTCATGCCCAAGGTGGCCTTCGGCGTGACCGACGCGCTGGTCGGGCAGGTCCGGGGTGACGACAAGGCCCGGTTGCACGACACCATCGCCCTCAACGAACTTCGCTTCGGTGCCGACCTCGTGGCCCTCGACATCGCCACCCTGTCTGATGTCACGGCGGCCCGTAAGGCCTACCCGATCGATGGCGAGCGGGCGCTGCGGACCGATCTATTCGTCAACGCCGAGTTGCTCGAACTGGGCGTGGCCCAGACCAACCGGGTCGAGATCGTCAAGGTCCGACCATGAACCCCCCGGCGACCGGGGCGGCCGGCTCCGGCGATCCCCTGCCGATCCCGGTCGAGCGCCTCGGCGAGGCGGATCTTCCGCAGGTCCGCGACCTGGCCCAGCGCATCTGGCCCGTCTCCTATGCGGAGATGCTGTCGCCCGGGCAGATCGACTACATGCTCGAGCGGATGTATTCCCTCAAACGCCTGCGCGAGGACCTCCGGTCCGGCGTGGTGTTCGAGTGGCCCGTCCGCGACGGCGTGCCGATCGGTTACCTGGCCACCTCGTGCGACCGGTCGGCGCCCGGGGGACCGGTGCTCTTCCTGCACAAGCTCTACCTGCTGCCCGAGGTGCAAGGCCAGGGGTTGGGCGGACGGCTCCTCGACCACGTGCTGCGCGCGGCCGCCGACCTGGGCTGCCGGCGCGTGCGCCTCAACGTCAACAAGGCCAACGCCCGCGCGATTGCCTGCTACCGGCGTCGGGGTTTCGACATCGAGTGCTCGGTGGTGAACGACATCGGGGGAGGCTTCGTGATGGATGACCATGTCATGGCCCGCCCGGTGGCGGGTGCCGGGCCGGCTTGAGATTCTGGCTTCAGACAGGCTCACATGGCCGGAAACCCTCCAGGGGTTCCGGGCAGCCCCTCGGCGGCCGGCCGCCGCGATTCAGCGGGCCAGGTGCCCGAGGCGCTCCTGCAATTGCGAGGTCCAGCGACTCACGTAGCTCATGGCGCGCGCCGATTCCTCCAGCGCATCGAGTGGCAGGCGTTCGCGGCGCTCCGGCGACGGTGGCGGCGGCAGGGTCACCTCCCAGGTCGCGTTCATGGACTTCAGGTCCGCCTCGATCGCCTCGCGCCGTGCGTTGACCTGCCGCTGGAGACCCATCAGGCGATCGCTCCACTCGAGCGCCTGGCGCATCCGCTGAAGGCGCAGCATCGGGGATTCGATTTCCGGGTTGGCCGCCAGGAAGGCGTCCGCATCGCGGCAGGTGTGCCCGATCTCCACGAAGAGGTCCATGGTGCCCGCCGGGATGCGCTGGATGTCCCGCGACGGGGCCCCGCGCTCCAGTTCCAACAGGTGGAAGAGCCGGTCGCGGGTCTCGCGGAGGGTGTTGTAGGCGGCGTTGAGTTCCGCTGAACGGGCGTTGGCGGCGGTCCTCTCGGCCTCGGGGGCCCCGTGGAACCGGTCCGGGTGCGTCGCGGCCGAACGCTCAAGAAACCGCGCCTTCAGCGCGTCGGGGTCAAGCCAGGGGCGTCGGGGTTCTTGGAGCAACTCGAAGCAATCGGTCATGGACGACCGTTATGGTGGCCCGGGACGGCCTGGGCTTCAAATGCTTCGTCGGGGCATTCCCGAGACCGATGGGTCGCCCTGGGGCGCGGGGCGGGGGAGGTGCCAACCCCGGGACCTTGCCACGCCAGCCCGCCATCTAGGCATGGCGCAATTCCCGGCGATCCGGTAGGCTCCGACTAGGTCAACGTTCCCAATCGCCGGCTTCAGCCTTGCCGTCGTCTCTTGCGGAAGGGTCAATCCTCCTTCCGAATGCGCTCGCCGGATCCAGCGTCCGTGGTCGGCGTTTCCTTGATCGAAGCCATGAAACCGTTCCTGAGATACCTCCTGCCGATGTGGGCCTTGTTGGCGCTCACCCTCGGACTCCATGCCGCCCCGCTCCGCGTGTTCATCCGCGGCGGCGTCAAGACCCACGGCCCAGACCAGCACGACCATCCCCGATTCCTGGGCGAATGGGCCAAGCTCCTCACTGAACGTGGGGTCACCGCCAGCGGTGCCATGGAATTCCCCACGGCGGCCCAGCTCGAGGCCACCGACGTGCTGGTGATCTACGCCGCCGACGGCATGAAGATCACCGGCGACGAGCGGGCCCGCTTCGAGCACTTCCTGGCGCGCGGCGGCGGCGTGGTGGTGGTCCACGACGGCGTGGTCAGCGGCGACCAGCACGAGTGGTGCAAGAAGATCATCGGTGGTGCCTGGCGCTGGGACGGCGACAAGAAGACCCAGTGGCATGAGGGCAACGTCGGGGTCTACTTCGTCAACCCCGAGCACCCGATCGTGAAGGGCGTGTCTAACTTCGACTGGAAGGACGAGGTCTACAACCGCCTCGACATGGCCGAGGATGTGAACGTCCTGGCCCAGAGCTTCGTCGATGTCTTCAACATCTGGCCGCAGCTGTGGACCTACGAGAAGACGCTGCCCGAGGGCAAGGCCCCGTACCGCGCCTTCGTCAGCATCCCGGGCCACGAATACGACTCGTTCAACACGCCGCACTACCGGGCCATCCTGCTGCGCGGCATCGCCTGGGCCGGCAAGCGCGCCGACGCCGACGAGTTCTGCAGGCCCGAGGAGCTCGCCTCGCTCAAGTACCCGGCCGGCGGCCCGAAGCCCGCGGCCGAGGCGGTCAAGACCTTCCAGACGCATCCCGAGTTCAAGGTCTCGCTCACGGCCGACGAGAACGTGGCCGAGAAGATCATGTCCATGGACTGGGACGAGAAGGGCCGCCTGTGGGTGGTCGAGACGCCCGAGTACCCAGGCGGTCGCGACGTGAACAAGAACGACTTCAAGGCCTACTGGAACCGCGCCCAGAATCCCGCCGCCTTCCCGGTCGGCGGCAAGCAGCCGCGCAAGCCGCTGGACCGCATCTCCATCCTCGAGGACACCAATGGCGACGGCGTGGCCGACCAGCGCACCCTCTTCGCCGACGGCCTCGAGCTGCCCACCTCGCTGGTGTTCTGGAAGGACGGCGTGATCGTGGCGCAGGCTCCGGACATTCTGTGGATCCGCGACACCAACGGCGACGGCCGGGCCGACAAGGTCGAGACCCTGTACACCGGCTGGGGCACCTTCGACACCCACGCGGTCATCAGCAACTTCCGCTGGGGCATGGACGGCTGGATCTACGGATCGGTCGGCTACACCCGCGGCCGCGTGAAGTCGGGCGACGGATCCAAGGACTTCGGCGACATCGCCGCGGGCATCTACCGCTTCAAGCCCGACGGGTCGGCCGTGGAGCAGATCGCCGCCGGCGGCTGCAACACCTGGGGCTGCGAGATCGCCCCCGACAACGAGATCCTCTTCACCACGGCCACCTGCGGTGAGCCCATCTGCCACGTGGTGATCCCCGAGAGGATCCTGGCCCGCGGCCAGGTCGGGGGCATGAAGTCGTTCCTCAACGTCATCGAGGAGAACAAGATCTACCCGGCCTTCGAGGAGAAGCGTCAGCCCTACGTGCAGATCGACTGGGTGGGCGCCTGGACCGCGGCCGCGGGCGCGACCATCTACGACGGCGGCGCCTGGCCGGCCAAGTGGGCGGCCACCGAGCGGTATTCGTTCTTCATGGGCGAGGCCACCCGCCAGCTCTTCCACCACGAGTTCCTCGACCCGAAGGGCCCCACCTACCAGGGCCGCAAGGAGGACGGCCGGAAGCAGACCGAGTTCCTCGCGAGCACCGACTACTGGTTCCGCCCGATCCACAGCCGTGTCGGTCCCGACGGGGCCATCTACCTGGTCGACCTCTACAACCAGATCGCCGTCCACAACGACACCCGCGGACCGGCCCACGGTGCCCGAAACGCCGCCGCGCGTCCCGACCGCGACCACCACTTTACCCGCATCTGGCGCATCCAGCACCAGGAAGCCAAGGCCTTGCCGACCGCCAGGCTCGACCGCAACGACGCGGAAACCCTGGTCACCGCCCTGAGCCACCCCAACGGCTGGGTCCGCTCCACGGCCAACCGCCTGCTCATCGAGCAGCCCGCCCTGCTGGCCTCGGCGCTGGAGGGCCTTGGCAGCTTGATCGGCGATACCTCGGCCCCGGCCGAGGCCCGCATCCAGGCCCTCTGGCTCTACCGCGTAGCCGCCTCGCACGGGCCGGTTCCCTGGCAGGACGAGGCCGCCGCCGCGGTGCTGAACGATCCCTCGGCGTGGGTTCGCAAGAACGCCCTGCGCGTCGCCACTGAGCTTGCCGCCAATCCGTCCAACCTGCGCTCCAACGACTCCGACCCGGTCAAGACGACCGAGAAGGCCGTGATCGACCGCCTCTCCGACCCCGATGGCCGCGTGCGCATCAACGCCCTGATGTCCGCGGGTTCGCTCCCGCCCTCCCGGGCGTTGGCCGACGCCGTGGTGGCCGCCTGGCCCAACCTCAAGGACCGCTGGCTCGAGTCCGCCGCGGTCGGGGCCGCCGACAAGGATCCGCTGCTCTTCCTCGAGGCGGTCTTTGCCGCCAAGGATCCGGCCTTCGTCGCCGGTTACGTTCCGCACCTGGCCCGCCTGGTGGCCAATCGCCGGGATGCCGCCCTGGCCGGCCGGATGGTGCAGTTGCTCGCCCGCCAGCCTGCCGCCACCGACGGGCTCAAGGCCGCCGCCCTCGAGGCGCTGTCCTCCGCCCTCGAGGCCCGCCTGCAGCCGGAACTCGATGCGGCCAACCTCGGCGCCCTGAAGTCGCTCCTGGCCTCGGGGCACACCGCCGGTTCGGTGTTGCCGCTCGTGGCACGCTGGAAGGCGGCCCCGGCCCTGTCGGCCGAGCTCAAGCCCGCCATCCAGGCCGCCTCGGCCCAGATCCGCGACGCGTCGATCCCGGACGCCTCACGCGGCCAGATCGCGGCCAACCTCATCGGTGTCCGTGACATCGAGCCGTCGGTGATCCCGTCGGTCGCCTCGCTGGTCACCCCCGCCATCAGCCCGGGCCTCCAGAAGTCGCTCATCGAGGCTCTGGGTTCCGCGCCCGAGGGAGGAATGGCCCTGGTCGAGCGGTTCGCCCAGTTGCCTCCGGGTCAACTGGAGACGGCCTTCGCGCAGGTGCTCAAGCGCGCCGACTCGTCGGCTGCGTTCATCGAGGCGCTGGCCACCCGCAAGATCGACGTGGTGCTGCTGGGGCCCGCCCGGCTGCACCGCCTGCGCACCCATGGTGACGCCAAGATCGCCGCCCGCGCCACGCAGATCATCGACGACCTGAAGGGCCCCGAGGCCAAGGAGAAGGACGCCCTCATCGCCAAGCTGCGCCCCGAGGTGGAGAAGCCCGGTGATGTGGCCAACGGCAAGAAGGTCTTCACCGCGAACTGTGCCGGCTGCCACATCTACAAAGGCGAGGGACGCAACCTGGCCCCGAACCTCAACGGCATGGGCGCCCACGGTGCCGCCGACCTGCTGATCCACATCGTGGACCCGAACCGCGTGGTCGAGCCCAACTTCATCAGCATCAGCGTCGAGACCAAGTCGGGCGACCAGTTCGACGGCATCATCGAGCGTGAGAACGCCTCGGAACTGGTCCTGCGCGACGCCTCCTCCGACCACACCCTGCGTGTGTCCGACATCGCCAACCGCAAGTCCACGGGCCGTTCGCTCATGCCCGAGGGCTTCGACGCGCTGGGCGCGGCGGCCCTCCGGGATCTGCTCGCCTACATGACGGTCGACGACACCCGTTTCCGCATCCTCGACCTGGGCGGCGCCTTCACCGCCAACAGCGGTCGCGGCCTCTACATCACGCCGGAGCAGGAGGACGACACCGTGACCTTCCGCAGCTACGGGCTCAAGCGCGTCGAGGACATCCCCTTCGATGTGATCAGCCCGGAGAAGGCCGTGGCCAACGTGGTGGTCCTCAAGGGCGGCGCATCCGATTCCTGGTCGCGCAAGAACCTGCCCAAGCGGGTGGAGTTGAAGGTCGGTGTGGCGGCCTCCAAGCTGCACCTCCTGGGCGGCGTGGCGGGCTGGGGGTATCCGGCCGTCGGCGAGAAGATCAACGCGCTCAAGATCACGGCGGTGTTCGAGGGCGGTGCGACCCAGGAGATCGTCCTGAAGAACGGCGTGGAGGTCGCCGACTACCGCGGCCGGCCCGATGTGACCGGCTCGAAGGGCCTGCCGAGCTGGACCAAGGGTCCCGGCCAGATCCGCTGGCTCTCCAAGAACATCACCCAGCCCGGCGTGATCCAGAAGCTGGTGCTCGAGAGCTATGACAACGAGGTCGCCCCGACGCTCTTCGCCATCACGGCCGAGCTGGGGGCCCCGGCGGGGCCCGAGCAGGCGCAGGCCGAGCCGGTCGCCGCGCCGCTCAAATGGGGCGACGGCATCAAGACGCTGCTCATCGGTGGCGGCGCCTCGCACGACTACAACCGCTGGTTCAACCTCGCGGATGTGGCGCTGCTCAACGGCTCGGGCCGCATCTCGGCCAATTACCGGGAGCCCCAGGATGTCACGGTCGAAGCCGTGACGTCTGCGGACATCCTGCTCATCAGCGCCAACAAGGCCTTTCCTGATCCGGCGGTGCGCGAGGCCATCGCCGCCCATGCGGCGGCGGGCAAGGGCCTCGTGTTGCTGCACCCCGGCCTCTGGTACAACTGGGCCAATTGGCCCGCCTACAACCGGGAGCTGGCCGGTGGCGGTTCCCGTGGTCATGACGCTTATGGCGAGTTCGAGGTCGCGGCCTCAGGCGTGAAGCACCCGCTGATGCAGGGCGTGCCCGAGCGCTTCAAGCTCAGCGACGAGCTCTACTACTTCGAGGCCGACGCGGCGGGCACGCCCATCCAGGTGCTGGCCACCGCCCATTCCAAGGCCAAGAACAAGGACTTCCCGCAGGTCTTCGTGGTGAAGCATCCTAAGGCCCGCATCGCCGGCATCACGCTGGGACATGACGGCATCGCCCACGGGCATGCCGCCTACCAGCAGTTGCTCAAGAACGCGGTGCTGTGGACGGCCCACAAGGAGGGCTGGATCTCGGCCGGCGCGAAGTGATTCCCGCGGTCGGGCCCTGGGGCACAGGGAGCGGAGGGGGCGGTCCGGGCTTGTAACCTGACCTGGACCGGGGAGTCATCTTGAGAGCCCATGAACCCAAGCTTCCTGCGGATCGCCCTCCTGTCCTGTTGCCTCTGGAGTGGTTGGATTCCACCTGTCTCGGCCGCCCCGGCCCCGTGGCCGGGATGGCGCGGCCCCCAGGCCAACGGGGTCTCCCTGGACGGGCGGCCCCCGATCCGATGGAGCGAGACGAACCACCTCCAGTGGAAGGTGGAGATCCCCGGTCGGGGCACCTCCACGCCCATCGTCTGGGGCGATCAGGTCTTCCTGCTCACGGCGATCCCCACGGGGCCCGAGGCGACCGCCGAGGAGTCCGGAGCGGGATCCGCTGGCCCGGAGCGGTCCGACCGGCCGCGCCGCGGGGGGGCTGGGGGCGGCCGTGGCGGCCCCGGTGGGGGTGGCGGGGGTGGCGGGGGCATGGTCGACCGCCCGACCCGGGCGCAGCAGTTCACGGTGATGAGCCTCGACCGCAAGACCGGCAGGCAGCGTTGGACCCATTCCCCGCGCACCCAATTGCCCCATGAGGGCCACCACAAGGACCACGGGTTCGCCTCGGCCTCGCCGGTCACCGACGGCAGGCACCTCATCGTCTCCTTCGGCTCCTTCGGTCTCTACGGCTACGACCTCAAGGGCAGGCTGCTGTGGCAGAAGGACCTGGGCGACATGCGCACCCGCAACAGCTTCGGCGAGGGCAGTTCCCCGGCCCTCCATGGCAACACCGTGGTGGTGTTGTGGGACCACGAGGGCGACGACTTCATCGTGGCCCTCGACAAGCGGGATGGCCGCGAACTCTGGCGCCAGACCCGCGACGAGCCCACCGGGTGGTGCACGCCTCTCATCGTCTCCCACGGCGGCCGCAAGCAGGTGATCGTCAATGGCACCAACAAGGTCCGCAGCTACGATCTGCAGGATGGCCGCCTGCTCTGGGAGTGCGCCGGGCAGACGGTCAACGCCATCCCCTCGGCGGTCGCCGGGGGCGACCGCGTCTTTGTCATGAGCGGCTACCGCGGCAACGCCCTGCAGTCCATCCGGTTGGACCGATCCGGGGACCTGGGTGGCACCGACGGCATCGTCTGGTCGCATGCCAAGAGCACGCCCTACGTCCCGTCCCCGCTCCTGGTGGGCGACTCGCTCTACTTCCTCTCGAACAACAGCGCCCTGCTCTCGGCCTTCGATGCGGCCTCCGGCAAGGCCCGCTTCGAAGCCGAGCGGTTGGACGGGCTCAACGGGGTGTACGCCTCGCCGGTGGCGGCCGACGGCCGGGTCTACGTGGTCGGGCGCGACGGCAACACGGCGGTGCTGCGTCAGGG